>MDJN01000059.1 GCA_001995005.1 Candidatus Parepulonipiscium sp. PG-Nun2H_MBin03
GCCATACTGGAGGGGCTTCAAACGAACAAAGCAATCAAATATGAGGAGTACAAAAATATTAAAGCTGAAAGAGATGAAATAACAAGGTTACACGTCAACTTGCAGAAGATAATCTCTCCACCAAATAAACAGCAAACAAGGACTGATGTGCATGAGAAATAACTTACCGTCATAACTTGAAGTTACTATGCAAATATGATAAAATTTATAGTATAATATACGATATTATACACAAATATAAAAGATATTTGAGAAAAATAATTAATTTAATCTTATGATTTGTACTATAATTATATTTTATATATTTATAGTACACTCTAAACAAGAAATGAGAAAAGTTATGGCAAAAGAAAATAAAAAAAATACTGAAGTATCATTAGAAACAATACTTTGGAATTGTCGTGTAGCATTAAGAACCGTTGGAAGTACCGAAAAAAATAGAGATGCAGTCATTGCATTGGTATTTCTAAAATTTGCAGGAGATAAATTTAATAAACGTAGGCAACAACTTATAGAACAGTATGGAAACATTGAAGTTTTTATAGAAAAACCATCATTTTATAATGCAGAAAATGTATACTATTTACAAGAAACAGCTAGATGGAGTTATATAGTACAAAATGCTAGTGCCAAAAATATTGCCATTACCATTGATACTGCTATGAAAGATATTGAAGAAACCAATAAATCACTAAAAGGAACATTACCATTAAATTTGTTTGCAACATTAGGAACAAGTACAGCAACTATCAAAAGCCTAATTGATGAGGTAAATAAAATTGATGAAACCAGATTTCAAGAAGAAGATTTGATAGGTAGAGTATATGAATATTTCCTTCAAGTTTATGCAGCATCGGGAACTAAGGAAGATGGGGAGTTTTATACACCAGCGTCTGTTGTAAAGCTAATTGCTGAATTAATTGAGCCATATTCAGGCGTGGTGTATGACCCTTGTGCAGGTTCTGGGGGTATGTTTGTACAATCGCTGAAATTTGTAGATAGACATAACGGTAATCGCAAAAATATTTCTATCATAGGGCAAGAGGCAAATCCTAACACTTGGCGTTTGTGTAAAATGAACCTTGCAATACGTGGGATAGCTCACAATTTGGGCGAAAAAAATGCCTCAACATTTCTGGAGGACTTGCACAAGGATAAAAAGGTAGATTTTATTATGGCTAATCCACCTTTTAACCTAAAAAATTGGCGTGATAAAGATGAACTAACAGATGACCCAAGATTTCAAGGGTTTGAAAATGCTCCACCAGTAGCCAATGCAAACTATGCGTGGATACTTCATATGATTTCCAAGCTTGATGTAAATAAAGGGATTGCGGGATTTTTGCTTGCAAATGGTGCGTTAAACTCTGATGGAATTGAACTTGAGATTAGAAAAAAATTGCTAGAAGATGATAAAATTGAGGCTATTATTGTTTTGCCTAGAGATATGTTTTATTCAACGGATATTTCAGTTACATTATGGATTGTAAATATGAATAAAGGGGCAAATGAGGAAAAGAAACTGCGTAGCCGTGTTAATGAAGTTTTGTTTATGGATTTACGTCGTTGGGATAATTATGTTGAGGAAATTGCTATTGATAAAGGTAAGAAAAAGAAAAAAGTAGCTCTAACAGATGAACAAATTGAGGAGATAAGAACTATTTATTCTAATTGGAAAGATGAAGATACTAGCAATTATCAAGATATACCAGAGCTTTGCAAGTCGGTAAAACTTGATGGGGTTGGTGGTATTAGGGATAAAAATTATTCGCTTGCTCCAAGTAAATATATTGAATTTATTGACCATGATTTAGATATTGACTTTGATAAGGAGATGAGTCGTATACAAGGGGAAATGCGTGAGTTGATGAAAGTTGAAAAAGAGTCGCAACGTATGCTTGAAGATGCTTTTAGGGGGATTGGTTATGCCATTGACTAAGTATAAATTAGGTGAGTTAATAGAGCGTGTCGAGTGTCGCAATACTAATTTAAAATATGGAATTGACGATGTTAGAGGAATATCAAATTCAAAAGAAATACAACCTACTAAAGCAGATGTTTCAAATCGTTCATTCAAACGGTTTCAAATAGTTAGTCCAGAAGAATTTGTATTTAACCGTCGGACAACAAGAATGGGTGAAAAAATAGGTTTAGGATATAATTCATTTGATACACCATTTATTGTTATAGAAGATTATGTAGTGTTTAAAGTAACTAGTGAACATTTATTGTCTAGCTATTTGAATATATTTTTTAGGAGAAGTGAGTTTGATAGATATGTTCGTTGGGATTCTTGGGGAAGTGCAACAGAGTTTTTTAACTGGGAAGAAATGTGTGATGTTGAAATTGAGCTACCACCTTTAGAAATACAGCAAAAATATGTGGATATATATAATGCTATGTTACAAAATCAAAAGACTTATGAAATGGGAGCTGAGGACTTAAAGTTAGTTTGTGATGGATATATCGAGAATTTAAAAAAGTATGTAAAGCTTCAAAGTCTAAAAGATTATATAACTAGAGTAGATATTAGAAATGGTAAAGATGGAACTAAAAATGTAATGGGAATTAGTGTGTATAAGGAATTTAGAGAACCTACATCAAAGGTAAATAAAGATACTTTATCAAACTATAAAGTAGTAAAGCCTAAACAGATAGCATTTGTACAAACTACCCATAATGAAAAAGTATTTGCTTATGCACTTAATAATACTAATAATGATATTGTAGTTTCTTCGGTTAATGAAGTATTTGCAACTGATAATAGCAAAGTATTACCAGAATTTCTAGCAATGTTTTTTAGTAGAACAGAATTTGATAGATATGCAAGGTATAATTCATGGGGTTCAGCACGTGAAACTTTTACATTTAAGGAACTAATAGAAGTTAAAATACCAATACCAGATATTACCGTTCAACAATCTATTGTTAATATCTACAACGCTTATATTATGCGAAAAGATGTAGCCGAAAAGTTGAAACAGCAGTTAAAAGATGTTTGCCCCGTGTTGATAAAAGGGGCAATTGAAGAAGCAAGGGAATAAGAGGAGACGAGAGATGGGTATATCAAGAATGGAAATTATTTTTAATGATTATATAACAAGATTTGTAAGTTATTTTGTTGAAGATGCACCAAAACTATACAATGATGAAGTAACTAATAAATTAATACACCCAGGGGAATATGGAATGTATAGAATTGGAGAATGTAGTCTATTTAGAGAATGATAAAGTTAAATAAAGGAGGAACACACCATGAATTTCGCAGAACAAGACTTAGAACAAGCCATAATACAACTATTTGAGCAACAAGGATACACGCATACAAATGGTACAGACATCAGCCGAAACACAGAAGACATTTTGATTATAGACGATTTAAAACAATACCTTAACAAAAGATACCCAACACTAAGCGAAGTCGAAACACAAAAAGTTATTAACGCACTAGAATTTATATCACCCAGTCCATTATATGAGGGAAATAGAGAAACATTTTCCCTCATAAACAAAGGATTTAGCTTGATACCTGATAACACTAAAGATTTAGCAATACACATTGATTATATTGACTATGACCAGCCAGACAACAATATTTTTAAAGTTGTAACCCAATACTCGGTGCAAGGGGACAGCTTGCGTAGACCAGATTTATTAGTATTTATAAACGGGATACCCATTGCAATTTGTGAGTTTAAATCAGCAGTATCAGAACAAGTCACTATATATGATGCATGGGAACAAGTACATAATAGGTATAACAGGGATATTAAAAGTTTGATGAAATACTGTTTGATATCTGTTATTAGTGATGGGGCAAATACCAAAATGGGGACAATATTTACACCATATGCATATTATTATGCGTGGAATAAGGCAAATGAAGATGAAAAAGTATCAAATGGAATTAGCTCCTTAATAACAATGATAAAAGGGGCATTTGCCAAAGATAGAATATTACCACTGCTACAAGATTTTATATTTTATCCTGATGATAGCAAAAAGAATGAAACTATTATATGTAGATACCCACAATTTTTTGGAGCATTAAAAATGTTTGAAAATATTAAATCTCACTTGCAACCTTTCGGAGATGGCAAAGGGGGTACATATTTTGGTGCAACAGGTTGTGGAAAAACTTATACTATGTTATATCTTACACGCCTGTTGGTGCAACGAGATAGAGAAATACTTAATAATCCGACAATTATTATAATTTTGGATAGAGAAGACTTGGATACTCAAACTTCACAAATATTTGTTACTGCTACAGATTTTCTACAAGAAAAAAATATACGTAGCATAAATAGTCGTGAAGACTTAAGATTAACACTAAAAAATAAGCCAAGTGGTGGCGTGTATATTACGACTATACAAAAATTTGCTGAAACTACAGGGCTACTTTCAGAGCGTGCCAATATAATTTGTATATCTGATGAAGCACACAGAACCCAAACGGGGGTAGGCTCAAAATTAGTAGAGAATAAAAACAATGGACTAGATAAAAAATACGGCTTTGCTAAATATTTGCGTGACAGTTTTCCAAATGCAACATATTGTGGATTTACAGGCACTCCAATTGATGATACTTTAGCTGTATTTGGTGATGTAGTGGACAGTTACACAATGAAAGAAGCCAGTGATGATGGCATAACCGTACGTATTGCATATGAGCCAAGACTTGCAAGAGTTATATTATCTGACAAGCAGACAGAAGAAATTGAAAAATAT
>MDJN01000060.1 GCA_001995005.1 Candidatus Parepulonipiscium sp. PG-Nun2H_MBin03
CACATACCATTTTGCCTCATCCATAAAGCAAATTCCTCCTAATTAAATCCATTGATGTAACAATATCATTACATTGCTAAATAAAAGGTCCATTAAAAAAAGTATAATTGCTACTAGCACCGAAGTTGAAATAACGGTTGTCGTTTTTGAAATTAATTCTTTTCTTGTAGGCCAAATTATTCTTTTGCTCTCTGCAACAAAATCTTTAAAAAAAGCTGCAATTGAAGTATATAACCCATTGGTAAATGAAGATATGACAGAAGCTAGAAAATACGTTTCGTATATAGTAGGACGAGACACGCAAAGCCTAGATGAAAAAGGAATTATAAAGGCTACTGTAGAAACAGTTGCGGAAAATACTACAGATGGGATAGTAGCACCGCTATTATTTATGATTATAGGAGGTGCACCGCTAGGATTTTTATATAAGGGTATAAACACTATGGATTCTATGGTGGGATACAAAAATGATAAATATATTCTATTTGGCAGATGTGCCGCAAAGCTTGATGATTTTGCCAATTTTATACCCGCTAGACTGACTGCAATAACTATGATAGTATCTGCGTTTATATTAAGATATAATGGTAAAAATGCGTTAAAAATATATTTAAGAGATAGAAAAAATCATAAAAGTCCTAATTCTGCACAAACAGAATCTGTAGTCGCTGGTGCATTAGGGATAGAGCTTGCTGGGGATGCAAGTTATTTTAATACGATTATGAAAAAACCTACCATCGGAGATAAGATAAGAGAAAGTGAACCAACAGATATTATGAAAACAATAAATATAATGTATACAACCGTGGTAATTGTAGCATTATTATGTGCAACAGTACGAATATCAGTATGTTATTTTGCATAAAGCGTAGCAAACATATTTGGATATATGCTAAAATATATTTTTTGGCATACATATCCAAAACAATCTATATATTTTATATAAGAGGTTTATGCTCAGAGGTGATAGTATGGATTTTTTAGACATTATATTAAATGAACGTAAAAATAAGTCGATATCAAAAAAATATACATTTTTAGAATATTTACATATTATAAAAGATAAAAAAGATTTAGTAAAACTATCTCATCAGCGTATATATGATGAGATAATCAAGTACGGTAGCGAAACTAATAAAAATGATATAAAAATCTATAATGTATTTAAAGATAGATTTTTTGGTATTGATGAGACACTAGAAAAAGTTGTGAGATACTTTTTTTCTGCCGCAATGGGTGCAGAAGAATCTAGGCAAATATTATACTTAGTAGGTCCTGTAGGAGTAGGCAAGTCTTCTCTAATTGATGCTATAAAAGAGATATTAGAAAATAGTGATGCTATTTATGCACTAGAAGGCTGTCCTATGAGAGAAGAACCATTACACCTTATTCCTAAGGCATCAAGGCATATATTTGAAGATATTTTGGGAATAAAAATAGAAGGGGAGCTTTGTCCTAAATGTAGGCATAGATTAGAGTCTGAATTTGATGGAAGATATGAAGATTTTCCGGTAGTAGAAGTAGATTTTAGCGTGGCTAAGAGACAAGGGGTAGGAGTTGTGCCGCCTGTTGACCCGAATAATCAAGATACATCTGTTTTAGTAGGCTCGGTAGATTTATCCAAAATGGATTTATATGCAGAAGATGACCCTAGAGTGTTTTCGTTAAATGGTGCATTTCATGTGGCCAACCGTGGTGTTATAGAATTTATTGAGGTATTTAAAAACGATATAGAGTATCTATATACTATGCTCACAGCAACACAAGAAAAGCTTATACCGTCTCCGGCAAAAGGTGCCATGATTTATTTTGATGGAGTGATTTTGGCTCATTCTAATGAAACAGAGTGGAACAAATTTAGAACAGATAAGACTAATGAGGCTATATTAGACAGAATTGTAAAGATTGAATTACCATATTGTTTAGAACTAGATAGCGAGATAAAAATATATGAAAAGTTATTATCAAAGTCCTGCTTTAATGTTCATATAGCACCAAATACCCTGAAAATTGCGGCAATGTTTTCTATATTAACTAGGTTATTACCCTCAAATAAAGTAGACAACATTACAAAGCTTAGAGTATATAATGGTGAGAAAATAGTTATAGATAATAAGGTAATAGACATTGAGTTTCTTAAAGAAGAAGTTGAAGACGAAGGAATGAGCGGAGTATCTGTAAGATTTGTTATGAAGACTATAGACAGTGCAATTGCGATAAGTGACGGTTGCTTAGAGCCTATGCTATTTATTAAAACATTGGTAAAGGAAGTAAAGTCTTTATCCGTTAGTAAAGAAGTGAAAAATAACTATCTTAACATAATACATGATAACCTAAAAAAAGAATATCATAAGCTATTAGAAGATGAGGTAACTAAAGCATTTATCTATGGGTATAAGGAGCAGGCCGAGGATATGTTCAACAATTACCTAGACCATGCAGAAGCGTATATTAATAAAACGAAAGTTGAAGGAAATATACCAGATGAGAACTTTATGAGAGCTATAGAAGAAGAATTAGGCATTACTGGCTCTGGTGCAAAAGGATTTAGGCAAGATGTTACAAGCTATATGTTTACATTAGTACGCAGTGGAGCCGAAATTTCTTACGACTGTTATGCACCGCTTAAACAAGCAATAGAAAAAAGGATTACTTATTCTGTACGAGAGTTAACACGGATAATTACAGTTAATAAAGTGCGAGGTAATGAGCAAAATATACAGTATAACAATATGCTAGAGCAGATGCAACAAAATGGATATTGTAAAAGCTGTGCAGATGCAACGCTAGTATATGCATCAAATAACTTATGGAAGGATTAGCTTATGGCGACTTTCAGAGAATTTTCACATTATACCCGAGATAGAAGTATAGAAGATAGAAAAAGACACAGAGAACTTATAGAAAGCAGTATAAAAGATAATATAAGCAACCTTATTTCTGAAAAAAGTATTATAAAAAATGTTGATAATAAGGTAGTGAAAATTCCTCTTAAAGGGCTTAAAGAATATTACTTTAAGTTTGGAAAAAACGAAGAAGGTGTATGTTCTTTGATGGATGAAGTAAAAAAAGGGGACAAAATTTTAATCTCGGATGATACATTAATGGGTGCCAGCGACGAAGAAGGCGTTGATATATATGAGAGTGAAATTACGCTTGATGAGGCGATAAACATATTATTTGAAGATTGTAACTTGCCAAATCTTAGGAATAAAAAATATACAGAGATAGAACTGGATGCCGGATTTAAGAAAAAGGGAATTGTCAGAAAAGGGATTTATCCACGTCTGGCAAAAAAGCATATGCTTAAGATAAAACGACGTAACAGACCATTTAGAAATACTGACATTAGATATTATAATAAAAAGACTCGCAAAATTAGACATTCTAATGCTGTTATTATATGCATAATGGACACATCAGGCTCTATGGGGCATACAAAAAAATATTTAGCTAGAAGCTTTTATTTTTTACTATACCAATTTTCTATGAACTCGTATCCAAATAATTTGAAAAATTCCTAAATAAATCTTGAATTATTAATCATT
>MDJN01000061.1 GCA_001995005.1 Candidatus Parepulonipiscium sp. PG-Nun2H_MBin03
TATACAAAATTTGTGGATACAGCAAAGTAGAAATAAATGTTTGTATATTTTTAGGAACAAATTGCCAGTAAATACAGATTAAAGGAAATATCTTAGTAAAATTAGCTAAAATTATAATATTATACAAAAATATATTTTACTTGACAAAAATATTTAAATATTATATAATTTTAGTCGGACAAAAAATAATTTTTGTGAGGAGGTAATAATATTTACATAAATACGCACGTATAAATAAAAGTTATTCTGTATAAAAAAAACTGGAGGAATTTAAAATGAAGAAAAGAATGGCATTAATTATGTCGCTGATGGTATTATCAGTAGCAGGGTGTTCTAGCTCTAGCGGATCTAGTTCAACAGACTCACAATCTAACTCATCTAGTAGTAGCAGTAGTAGCAGTAGTAGCAGTAGTAGTCAATCATCAGATACAGCAGAAACATCAAGTGATGAGCCTCTTAAAATAGGATTAACATTATCATATAGAAACCAATTTGTATTACAATTAGAAGATGCGATTGAAAGCGTAAGAGACGACAATGTAACAGTTCAAGTATTTGATGCTGAAAATGATACTCAAAAACAAATTTCACATATACAAACTTGGAATACACAAGGATATGATGCTGTAATCGTAAAAGGTATAAATCCAGATGATGCAGGAGTAATTTTAGAAGAATCAGGAGATATGCCAGTAATATTTCTTAATATGCAACCAAGTGATGATGGTCTGATTCCAGGAAAATCAATATTTATCGGTTCTGATAATGCATATGAAGGAAGATTACAAGGTGAGTATCTGGTAGAAAGATTTATGGAAGACGGAGTAAGCGAAGTAAATTACTGCTTATTAATGGGACCATTAGGAACTGTTGCGGCAACTGAGCGTACTACTGGGGTAGAAGAAGTTTTAGAAGCTTGTGATAGCATCCAATTTAATAAGGTATTTGAAGACGTTGCAGACTGGGATAGAGTTAAGGCAATGGAGAAAATGCAGCAATTTATAGGTACGGGGACACAATTTGATTGTGTTATTGCAAATAATGATGAAATGGCATTAGGGGCTATAGAAGCATTAAAGGCTGCCAATATGACAGATGTTGTTGTTGTGGGAATAGATGCAACAGATGTAGGAAAAGTAGCGGTTGAGGCAGGAGAAATGGCAGCAACTGTTTTCCAAGATACTCTAACGCAAGGAACAACAGCTTATCATTCAGCTATAGCTATGATAAAAGGCGAAGAAATTCCTAATCTAGGAGAGGATGGAGTTACTATAAGAGTACCATCTTCATTCGTTGATATAAATAATATAGCAGATTTTAATTAATTATAATAAAAAACCTTGGAACTAACTTAGCTCCAAGGTTTTTTTATATTCTTTCTTTAAATAAATTGGCTGCAAATTTGATATCTAAATTATTAGGATGCGTTTCCGCTATTTGATACATTTTGATACGTTCAGGAGTCATAGCATGATTTTTGACAAATTCTGTATCAGCTAATTTACCTTTTAGGATAGCCTTAACGCCTTTTTCTGAAGCGTCTGGGGTTTCGGTAATAGATCTGAAAAGTTCTAGAAATTTTGGATTAACTGCACCTTGGCAAATAAATTTACCGATTATTTCATTATTATCTTTTACTAAATCCTCGCCACGTACTAGACTATCTGCACCATGCTTAGAATCAGGATATGCTCCTAGAGTAGCAAAAATACCAATGCGCTTACCTGTAATAGTAGATAAAAATTTAGTTGCTTCTTTATTAGGGCTACCCTTATCTACCCAATACCCTGCTAATATAACGTCATACTCAGCCGTGTTTTTGACGTTTTTCATATTGGCAAACTTAACTTCATGTTCAGTCATATCTTTTTTTATTATACTATAAATTCCTCCAGCCAATTTTTTTGTATTTCCTGTTTTACTTGAATACGCTACTAAAATTTTCATTTTCCCTCCTGCTTATTGTTGAGCAATACTCATTGAATGAACTACATCTGCTACGCTCATTGTAGAATGACGATGGCTTACAATTATTATTGTTTTCTCGTGTGCACTGTTACGCAATGCATTTAATATAATGCTCTCGTTTAAGCTATCTAAATTGCTAGTTGGCTCATCTAATAAAATAATTGGGCTATCATGTAAAAATGCTCTTGCTATGCCTATTCTTTGTTTTTCGCCACCTGAAAGAGAATCTCCTAGTTCTCCTACCTTTGAATTAAATCCTTCTGGCAAAGTTAAAATAAAATCATATATACTAGCTTTTTTGCAAGCTTCTACTAATTCAAGTTCAGTTGCATCTTGTTTTGCTACACGCAAATTTTCTGCTATAGTTTGATCAAATAAATAAGTATCTTGAGTAACAAACGATATATTTTTGCGTAAATCTGCTGTTGTAATATCAGATACGTTTTGGCTACCTATTAAAAGGTTACCACTTTGAACGGAATAAAATTGCATCAATAATTTAAGCAATGTGGATTTGCCACACCCGCTAGGACCGCATATACCGAGAATTTTTCCAGAAGCAATTTCCAAAGATATATTATCTAAGATAGGTTGAACATTATAACTAAAGTTGACATCTTGGGCCTTTATGTTAAAGCTATCTATCATGCTGCCGTTTACTACTTCTTGAATTATGGGCTCTTCTTCTAATAAATCGAGAACACGTTCACCACTAGCCAGTGTCTGCAGTAAGTTATTAGATAAATTACTAAGTGCAACCACAGGCCCGTAGGAACTCATAAGCATTATTATAGAAATTAATAAACCGTCAAATTGTATTATTCCGTTATTCATTAATATTACACCAGTAAATAACATAATTGTTGAAAATCCTAGTAATACACTTTCAGTAATTGCTTTTGAAATTCCTTCATGGGCACGAATTTTTGCATGGCTCGTATCTAGCATTTTGCTTCTTTCTAAAATGCCAAATTCTCTATCACTTGCTATGTCAAAGAGTAAGACTTCTTGCATTCCACGCAACGACTCTAAAAAATACTGATTTAATTCACCAACGTCTGCCCGATATTTACGCCCGCTTTCTCTTACATGTTTGGCTGTACAGTAAGGTATTATAGCACCGATACTAAGATAAGCCATAAGGGCAACAAATGCTAAGATAATTGAATATTGACTAATTAATACACACATAATAATTGATGTAGTAACTGCAATTATTATAGGAGCAATAGTATGAGCATAAAACACTTCTAATAGTTCAATATCAGATGTTAAAAGAGCCATAACTTGCCCATTTTCTTTACTATCTGTTTTGCTAGGGGCAAGTATCCTTAAAATTCTAAATACTTTATCTCGGATAAATGCAAGCAATTTAAACGCAATATAATGACCGCTTGATTGCTCTAAATATCTAAGTATACCTCGACTAATAGATAATACTACTAGCCAAATGCAGATTATCCTAAATGAATCGGATTGTAAAGCATTATGCGGGTATAGTCCATTCAAAATACCATACGCTCCAAATACAGTAATAAATATTGCAGATAAGAAGCCAAGAATTCCCATAGTAATTGTAACTAGCATAATGCCCGTAAACGGTTTTACGAGGGCAAGCAGTTTGAGCATAATTTTCAATCCATTTCTATTCATTACCTTGCCCTCCTTTATAAATTTCTTCAAGCTTTGCTTGAGCCATAAACAGCTTATGATACACTCCATGGTTAGCTAATAATTCTTTATGTGTACCAGTTTCAACTAAAACTCCTTTTTCTAGTACAAATATTTTATCACTAGGGATTACATTAGCAAGTCTATGCGAAATTAATAATACTAACTTATGTTTAGCTAGATTTAACATAACATTATTAAATATAGTTTCACTTTCGATATCAATATTTGATGTTGCCTCATCAAATATATAGATACTAGCATCTCTAATCAATGCACGGGCAAGTGCGAGGCGTTGTCTTTGGCCACCTGATAAGTTGCTACCATTTTCTAATAGTATATAATCTAACCCGCCCTTTGATTTAATCTCTTCTATAAGACATACTTGCTTAAGAGCCAAAAGTAACATCTCATCTGTAGCATCTTTATTAGCAATGCATAGATTATCACGAATTGTTCCCCGAAATAAATAGTTTTGATGCTTTACGATACACATATTAAGTGATTGTTCAGATATATTATTTAGGCTAACTCCGCCTATAGTAATTTCACCTAGATAATCAGTTTGAAAACCCATTAATAAGGAAACTATAGTAGATTTACCACATCCAGATTTTCCTACAAAAGAAAATAGCCCAGTTTCATTAGTAGATAAACTTATATCCTTTAAAATTTGCCTACTATCATCGTACGCAAAAATTAGATTATTAATTTCAATTTTCCCTGGAGTAAATTTTTCATCCCGAATAATTTCAGTAACGCAGTTTGAGTCGATTATTTCAAATATACTTTGTGCAGCAGAAACTCCATTCATAGCAACATGAAAATATGAACCTAATAATCGCATAGGGATAAAAAATTCACTAGTAACTAATATAAAAAATATGCACTGACAAAGAGTAAGTTCACCGTTATAAAATGCAAATAGGCTAAAACCTATGCCCAAAGCTGCACCGCCATATGCTATTAAATCCATTAATGTTATAGAATTAAGTTGCATAGTAAGCACTTTCATTGTAATTTTACGAAAATGTTCTGCATCTTTATTCATTTGCTTATGATATGCTTCGTCAGCACCATATACCTTTAAAGTAGTCAGTCCAGATAGATTATCTAAAAAATGATCTCCTAGTGCAGTATAAGAACTCCAGTATTTTTTAAATAATCGTTTAGCAAATTTATTTACTGCTATAATAGACATAGGGATTAAGGGTACGCATATAAGTAAAATTAGAGCCACTTTAATATTCATAGTACCTAATACTATAAATAAAGTTAATGGAGCAAGCATACTATAAAAAAATTGTGGAAGGTATCTTGCAAAGTATATTTCGATTTGTTCTACGCCTTCTGTAGATACTTGAATTACCTTTGATGTACTAACCACTTTATTATAGTTAAGACCCAATGCTAGAAGTTTATGATATATCTTTTGGCGCAAGTCATTTTTTATAGTACGACTTGCATAGTATGAAGCTTTGGTTGCCTTTACGGAACTAAGACTTCTAATAATAATTGCTATGATAATAGTTACTAATGATTTTATTAAGTATGGGGTGGTTATTTCACCTATATATGCACATTGTAGTATATGGGCAAATGTAAATAGTGCAATCATATTAAATATTAATCCAATCCATTGATATAAAACTGTATATCGTACAAATTTCATACTAGTAGGCGATGTTTTGATAAGCCGTTTATTAATCATTTTGATATTCCCTTCTAAAAATAAAATCTCTTATGAAGTCTTAAATTTTTTCAGTAGTATACCCATTATAGCTATACATATTCCTATAACTAATAAAATTGTATTACTAGAAGACTTTTCAGGTGTATAAGTTTCTATTAATACTAGTGTTTCAGGTAATAAACCTACTTCATACTCTACATTTAAATCCATAACAATTACATACATAGCAACACTTATAGTATCTTCTAATGAATTTACGACAAATTCTACAGTCATTAAATTATTTTCACTATCTTCAAAGATTATATCATGAGGCACTACCTCTCCATTAACTTTTATTGTGAAATTGCCCATATATTGAGTATTATTAAAACTAAGTTGAAGTAATAAAGTATTATTTTGCTGTATAACCCCTGTTTTTTCTTCCATATAAGCTCTAGACATTGCTACTCCTATAGGATTGTCATGGATAGTTATATTATCCATTTCGTATACACCGTCTGCGTCTAATGAGTGTGCGTAAACAGGTAGTAAAAGTATAAAACTTAGTACTATTGCAATAAGTGATAAATATTTTTTCATGAATTCTCCTTGAAATATATTATTTTTGCGTCTCGTCTTCACTTGGGGTAGATTTATCAGTTTCTTCTATTATAATACTCGAATCTACTATAGACTCATCAACAGAGACTATAGACTCGTCGACAGAAGTTACAGATTCAGTATTTGAAGTATCTGATTTTGATCGCTTAGACATTACGGTTGCACCTGCAACTCCTGCTACTACTACAGCACCTAAGATCATCATTGTTGAATTATTAGAGGTTGATTCAGTTGTATTACTACTTGTAGTTTGAATGGTTATCTCTTCTTCGATTACATCGTCTTCAATTACATCGTCTTCAATTACATCGTCTTCAATTACATCTTCTTCAATTACATCTTCTTCGACTACATCTTCTTCGACTACTTCTTCTACAGGTTCAGGTTCAACGACAGGTTCAGGTTCAACGACAGGTTCAGGTTCAACGACAGGTTCAGGTTCAACGACAGGCTCAGGTTCAACGACAGGCTCAGGTTCAACGACAGGCTCAGGTTCAACGACAGGCTCAGGTTCAACGATAGGTTCAATTATAGGCTCTGGCTCGACTATAACAGGTGAAAGTGATGTTGCTTCTCGGATAATTACCCTAAACGCAGGGTTAGTATATCCCATAGCTGCGATTACTGCCCTTACATAAACTGTTGCTTCATTAGTTATAACTTGAACTTCCCAAGCTTCTACAACCTCGCCACCTATCTCAGCGTAAGTTAACGTTTTATTTAATAATTGCCAGTTACCATTAGCATCAAGGTATTCAACCTCGCCAATTGTGTCTTCAAATGTAAAACCGTTCATGCTAGGATTTTTAGCAATATATAACGTAATATATGATGTTCCATCTGCGATTTTCATATTTACATTATAAGGTAGAAAATTTCTACACATTGAATCTTCGTCTTTAAATTCTTGCCAAACATCGATTTTAGCCATATATTCGCCATCAGTAAATATATTTAAGTTTGTATTTGCTGAAACTTGTGTTATTGTATTTGCAAGTGCAGTGTATGTAAACGGGGTTGTTTGCAATAAGGCCAATCCCGTTAACAGTAAAAAGGTTTTTTTAAATTTTTTATGCATGATTTTGCTCCTTTATTGTGGATAAAAATTAAATTTTTGATGACTCTTCTTTAATCGTTTTAATTCTAAAGAAGAAATAGTAATATTTAAAGATAATTAAGAAAACAATAAATACTCTTGCATGCAAATTATCTAATAAAAATAATGGAAACATTAGCATAAATGAAGCAAATCCTAATGTACATAGCTTAGTTTTTAATGTCATAGACCTGCTTTCTACAAATGACTCTAGGTGTTTTTTATATATTTTTGTACTTATAAAGTAGTCATGTAGTCTCTTAGAGGCTTTTGCATAACAAACAGATGTTAAAAGTAAAAAAGGTACTGTAGGTAAGATAGGAAAAAAGGCACCTATTATACCTAAGATTAACGATAATGTGCCGATTAAAGCATAAACAATTTTCATCATAAAATTTCTCCTTACATTGATTATTTTTCGGGCGATGTAGTACGTGGTATTATTATTTTGCCATAAGGCATTTCTATTATATCACTTGATACGTTATATATATCAGCAATACTTTCTTTATTAATAACTTTTTTAGGCTCTCCTTTATATAAAACCTTCCCAGCTTTCATCATGATAATCTCGTCGCCATATGCACTAGCCTGATTAATATCGTGTAATACCATTATGATGCTTTTATCCTTAAGCTCTTTTATACTTTTCATAAGTTCCAACACTTCTATTTGATAATACATATCAAGGTAAGTTGTAGGTTCATCTAGTAGTATCCATTCTGTGTCCTGACATAGAGCAAGTGCAATAAATACACGTTGTCTTTGTCCTCCAGAAAGTGCAAGAATACTACTTTTTCTAATCTCAAGTAGGCTAGTTTGTTCTAGTGCCCATTCGATATGTTGTTGGTCTTTGTCTATATCTCTTTTTAAAAAACCTTGGTAAGGTATACGACCAAATGCAACTAATTCTTCAACGCTCATCTCTTCTATGGTACTATTTTGTTGATATACAGCACTTACCTTTTTTGCAAATGACTTCTGATCTTTTATATCACTACCATCTATAAAAACTGCTCCTTCTTTAGGTTTTAGCCTTTTTAACAATGTTTGTAATAAAGTAGACTTGCCACTGCCATTTGCACCTACTATTATGGTTGTTTGTCCCTTTGGTATATCAACACTAAAGTTTTCTAAAATATTTTTTTGCCCATCATAGCTTATAGTCATGTTTTTAACTTGCATGTTTTGCTCCTTCTAAAATTATTTAACGTATTGATTTCCTTTTCTAATCATATATAAGAAGAATGGTGCACCGATTAATGCCATAATAATATCTAGTGGAATTTCTATAGGATAGATTATACTCCTACTGATGACATCTGCAAATAATAATAGAAATCCTCCTAAAAGGCCACTGTATAATATTAAATATTTATGATTATTTCCAACTAATTTTCTGCCGATATGGGGTACAATTAAACCGACAAAACTAATTGGACCTATATACATAGTTGGGATAATAGCAAGAAATACGGCAACAACTGATATTATTAGTCTCGTTTGGTCAACATTAATTCCTAGTGAATGTGCATTATGGTCCCCTAAGCCTAATACATTACATTTTTTATACATGCAAAAACCTAATATAAGTGCTAGAACAAAGTATATTATAAGATAATTTACACTCTGACTAGTATGCCCGCCTGTTGAAACTGTACTCACAGGCATTACAAATCCTGCGGATAAAAAATAAGATACAAAGTCTTCTAACCCGTTAAATAATGTATTAATTGCTATACCTACTAAGATTACACGCACCGGATTGAGTGCACCTTTCCAAGCTAGTGAATATACTATAGAACAAGCAAGAACGCCAAATATTAAAGCAAATATAGGCTTCATAATAAGTAAATCTGGAAATAAGCTAACAGCAAGCAAGGCACCAAAGCTTGCTCCGCCAGATATACCAATAATACTAGGGTCGGCAAGTGGATTTTTCATAACAGCTTGTAATAACACTCCAGACATTGCAAACATTGCACCGCATATAATTCCTACAAAAATTGCCGGTACACGAGTAATACGCACAATTGCATATTGCTTATCATCAATCCCTCGTAGCATTTCTATCATTTCAGTAAACGAAAGCTCTATACTGCCTATATTTAAAGCCTTTATACTTAGTAAAAGGATAAGTATAATAGGTATGATAACCTTTAGTATATTACGATTCATAGTTTTCCCCCTACTGTTGGTATATTAAATCTGCTAAATCACGCAGTGCATTTGGAGTGTTTAGTGTGGCACTTACGCCATAAATACTGTCATCTAAATCATAGACATGCCCATTTTGTACTGCACTAAACTCTGCCCATAATGGATTGGTTGAAAATTCAGTCTCAAACATTTCGTGTACAATGTCTGGGATACCGTGTGATAACCGAAAAATAACGTCTGGGTCTCTGACCATAAGCTCTTCAAGATTCATCATAAGATATACCATTCCCTGATCACCAGCAACATTTTCTGCACCTAATAAATCACATAATTGGCCTACAAAAGATAGATCAGTAGCTACCATGTAGTTGCCTGGGAAACCAAATAAAATTAATACACTAGCTGGGTCATGTTGCTTAACATCTTCTATCACCGCATCAATTTTTCCGTTAAAGTCTGCCAATAGCTCAGCTGCCTCATCAACTTTATCAAAGTGCTCTCCGACTGTTTTAACTGTAGTTCTAAATTCGTCTATATTTTCTAAATTTACATATAAAGGCTCAATACCGCCAGCACCTAGTTCCGCTTCTATCATAGAACGTAGAGTGGTTAATGCCACAACGTCTGTAGGGTCTAGCTCTAGTATTTTTTCAATGTCAGGATTCATAGAAAGGCCCACAGTTGGAATTCCATCAGCGGCAGGGTGCAATTCATATTGGCTGTCTGGCACCCCAGCCATTTCTATGCCTAATTCTCCAAAAATTTCTACTAAGGCTACAGAAAGAGGGATAATACGTTGTTCGGTATCGTCTATTTCATCAGTTATCGCTGCCGATTGAACAGTACTTTCAGTTGTACTACTTGCTGCATTAGAGTTGTTGCAACCAGAAATAATGCATACGCTTAATAGTGCAAGGGATGCCCAAATTTTACGCATTTTTGCCATTCTTTTTTCCTCCTATTATAAATGCTAGTATTAATATTATTACTGCGATTATACCTACTATAGTAAAAGTGTGATTATTATTTTTACTTACATCGTCAGCCACTTCCACAACATCAGCTATTGACTCAACTACTGGTTCAATGACCTCTGAGGCTACATCATCAACTACATCATCAACTACATCATCAACTACATCATCAATTACATCATCAACTACATCATCAATAACCTCTTCAACTTCCATCTCAATATCTTCCAAATTTGCTACACCAATGTTATATTCATCTAGTTCTTCAACTAGAGTAAGTGTATCAAGGTAAAATTCAAGCCCATATTCTACGTCACGCCCCATAGGTCCAACATACATGCCTACTGTTATATCATCAGTTAAAGAGTTAACCTCAAATTGAACAGTTTTCATATTTGCTACTGACTCCTCATCATGGAAGATAGTTTCATTAGGTACAGTTATACCATTAACTGTAATAGTAAAATCGCCCATATATTGAGTATTATTTAAACTAACTTCTACGTATAATTTATCATCCATTTTAATAATTTCTGTAATCTCTTCAGTATACGATCTTGACATTGCAATGCCCACAGCATTTTCGTATAACGTGTTATTATATACTTGATATCTGCCGTTTTCCATATCTTCAGTTGCATAAATATTAGTAAATAAACAACCAATTAATAAGTATAAAACCATCATGCATTTTTTCATGTTTTTACTCCTTCGCTAAATGTTAACCAGGGATTATAGATAGACTCATAATCCCTTAAATATTAATTAAGTGCCCTTAATATATCTACGTATTCTTCTAATGTAGGATCCACATCATCAAAAGGCATTTTAGCCCCAGCGATATTTGTAGTATCTCCAATTAATTTATTAATCATAGTTACTGCCGCAGCCCTAGTAGCATGCTCATCTGGAGCAAAAGTGCCATCTTCGTAACTTTGTATAAATCCAGCTCTTTGTGCTAGGAAGATACTATCAAATGATGAATGATAAGTTGGTACATCTGAGAAATGCGTATAAATACTGCCTGCAGACAATATGCTACCAATAAGAGATGTTGTATCGTTGTCATCGACATCTATTAGGCCAACTGCAATAACCTCAGTATCTTCTAATGATTGTTGGGTAGCATATTTATGTTGTAATGTTGAAACTAGATTAGAAGCATAAGTAGAAATTTCGTCATCTGCGTAAGTACTCATAGCTTGTTGTAATAAATCTTCTAATAATAGAGCAATATATTCACTAGATAATGACTCTAGTAAAGTTGCGAGACTTCTTATAGGAACTTCGTTTAATATATTTTCGATAAGTGCCAATTCATCTGCTCGGTCGTCTATAAGGTAACCGAAGTTGGTTATTAGCTCTGCAAATTCTGCACGAGTTAATGGATTATCTCCATTCGCTGAGGTTAATCCAAATAGAGTATAAATACGGTTATGTGCCTGCTCAGTTGTTTCTAATAATTCTTCTAGTGTAGATACATCAAAGCTTAGACTTACTTCTTGTTTATTAGCATCGTTAGCCTCAAGGGATGCTAATAATTCTTCCCAAGATAATGTGTGCGTAGACATATCAATAGCAGGTGACGTATCCACTCGTAGTATTAGCTCATCTTCTAGATTAGGCACATATACTGTAATAGTTGCTATTTTATTATCAATACTCTTTCTTACTAATAGATGTTTAAATTCGCCATCAATTTGTTGTTCGACAGAAGTTATTATATCATCGTTACCAAATCCGCTATTAGTAATGTCAATGGTTAGTTTATATCCTATATCAGTTTCTTCTATTAATATATCTTTGGTTGTAAATAATTGATTTGCACCAACAGTATTTGCAATTGGTGGTGTAAGAGCAGTTGCTGCAGCGTCTATTATTTGATAATATTGTGGTATAACATCAATTAATTTACCCATCATTTCAAAACTTTCATTTCTAGTAATAGCTTGGTATGGTTTAAATGTTCCATCTGCATATCCTGTTGCATATGGTATGTTAATAGCATTATCTTTTAAGGTAAATAACCTTTGATATAAAGCTTCTACGATAAATGATTGACTAACTGCATCTTGCTCATTTACTACAATGCTTATTGTTATTATTTGATCTTTTTGCATAGCCTCAACTTCATCAAATGTAAATGTAACATCAGTTGAATTCATCGTAAAATCGCTTAGTGATATTGCATCACCTAAATCCGTTGCATCCTCTGCTAACTCACCATATAACATATATGCACTAAAGCTACTAGATGTAAGAGTATCATCTTCTTGGTTTAGAGTTATAGAAATACAGCCGTTTTCAATTTCTAGGTTAGAAATAGCAGTATCTAACTCATCTATATCTGGTTCTTCGCTAGCCGTACCAGGGGTTAATGTAGATGTAATCATTTCTATTCTTAATGTTTGAGGGATATTATTCATAGGTGCAATAGTTGCACGAATATATGCCGTTTCTTCTAAATCATCAAATTCTACTACAGTAGTGATATATTGTAAACCGGCCTCTGTTTCTTTTTTATCTAAGCTAAGAGTAGTATGTCCTGTATCTGTTCTTTGCTCTAGTAAAGTTATGATTTCAGGCTCATAATAAACCCCGCCAAACGCCCCTTCGTTATTTACTACAATAGTCAAATAGTATTTACCGTCATTTATAAGTAAATTTAAATCTTCTGACTTAAAGAATGCATTTGCCATTGAATCTTCATTAGTATACTCTTTTAAGATGTTTACATCTACTGTATAAAAACCATCCACAATATCACCTAGATCAACTTCTTCTATAGTTATTCCAACCAATTCTACAATTTGAGAAATTCTATTGATGGTATTATTGCCATCTCGCACATAAATAGAATATACGCCTTCGTTTAGCTCAGTAAAGGTATTATAAGATTGCCAATTTAAGTTGTCTAAACTATATTCTAAGCTATCCGCCCCTGTAGCAGCAATTTCTATTGCACCATCTATAGATAAATTGGTTGTTGGATGAGTTATGGTTATACTCATGTTAAGGTCTTCTGTTACTTCATCATTATTAGTGTTATCTTCTATACTACTTTGGTTTAGATATAATGTAATTTCTTTCCATTCATATCCTGGTGGTGCGTATAACTCTTCTGCAAATGTAAGAGATGTAGCTGTTGCTAAAGTTGCCCCAAATGTTAATTGTAATACTCTCTTTCTAAGGTTTTTGCTCATGATTTAAAATCCTCCTATTAATACATATTAGATTTTATAGTTACTTAATATACAAATGGTGGGAGGGATAGTAATCCCTTACCCGCCATTTGCATTATTATTTATTCTACAATAGGAACTAGTACACTAATTGTTATTTTATCATCAATTGATTCTAATGGAATCTCTAAGGTGTATATATCTTCTAGATTTGATAAGTCTAAATTTAGGGTAATATAGCTACCATCATTTAGTTTATATGCAACATCTCTTACTTCATTAGTAAGCGTTGCAATTAATACTAATGTACTTGCACAATCTTCGGTATACTCTTCATTAGTTCTTTGTTCTAGAATAAAGGTATTATCTACGATATAATCCTCTATTACTTGTAAAATTTCTTCAATCTCGGCATCGCTTAACCCGTCAACTTCAATTTCTACTTCTACTTCAGTAGGTGTATCAGGTTCTAGGTAAAGTTCCTCAATTTGTTCAATATTGTTTAAGATAACTCTAAATGCAGGATTTGTATCATTCATAGCACCAACCATAGCTCTTATATAAGTTGTTTCATTTGTTGTTGGTACAATAAATTTCCAAGCTTCTTGCATCTGACCATCAATAAAGGCTGTAGTCAATGTCTTTTCAACCAATCTCCATGTTCCGTTATCATCTCTATATTCAATCTCGCCAATAGTATCATTATAAATGAAGCCGTTTAATTCAGGATTTCTTGCGATATATAGAATTAATTCAGCCTTACCATCGTACATACTAAATCTTATATCATCTGGTAGGAAGTTTCTGCACATAGAATCGATATCTTCATATTCTTGGAATACATCAATATTTGCTCTATAGTATGCATTGTCTAAATAGTCTAAACTACCAGTTACTGCAGGAGGAGCAACTATTTCATTAGTTACAGTTATAACGGCAGTAGCAGTAAGACCGTTTGATGTTGTTACTGTAATAGATGTTGTACCTGCACTTATTGCAGTAACTGTTCCATTTGCATCCACTGTCGCAACGCTGATATCGCTACTACTCCAAGTTAAATCAGTACCTACAGTAGCATTTAGAGGAGACGTTGTTGCATTTAATGTTACTTCTGCACCTATATTTAACTCAACATTTGTTTGATCAAGAGATATGGAAACTACTTCTAATTCTGGAGTATCTATAGAGTTTGGATCGATTATAACTCTAAAGACTTGAGGAACATTATTCATAGCACCGATTGTTGCTTTAATATAGAAAGTATTATCATATCCGCTTACGTCAAATGCCCAAGCTCGCAATGCTTCGTCAGTTTGGATAGCAGCTGTAGTTTCGGTTAGAGCAATATCGGTATAATTACTTGCAATACTTAAGTTACCATCAAATCCATTTGCAACAGCCGGACCAGTGTATAGCTCTAATTTAGTAATAGTATCATAATAATCATAACCACTCATTTCAGGGTCTCTTGCAATTAATAGAGAAAGAGTATAGGTACCATCTTCAATTAATAAAGGTACGTCATCTTTTTTAATGAAGTTAGCACACATAGAATCATCATCATTATAACGTTGTAAAACATCGATATCTACTAAATAATTTCCAGCTACGATTTCGGTGTCTTCATCCGCTATATCTTCTACTAATGTTAAATTGCTTAAATTAGCGTCTATACTAAGAGTATCCCCATGATCTATCCAGTAAACTTGCAATGGAATAGATGAATCAGTAGTTATGGTATCAAATTTCCACGCATCTCGTGAGATCCCATCTATAACAGCAGTGGTTGATACTTTATTAGCTAAAATCCAAGAACCACCTTCGGTTTGATAGTGAATATCGCCGAAAGTATCTTTGAAAGTATGTTCCAAATCCGAGCCTGGAAATATGATAAAATCTTTAGATAATTGCAGAGTAGTGGTAGCAACACCATCTTTAATCACCATTATAGCTTCTGTGCTAAATGAAGCATCAAACATATCAGTATCATGAGATACACCGTTCTCATCTGGTATAGAACCCGAAGACATAGTAACTGTAGCGGTATACGTACCATCTTGGTATCCGGCAAATTCAGAATTAGTTGAACCACCTGATTCATATGCCTTAGTTAATGCAATGCTATCTAAAGAAACAGTAACAGTGTCAGTATAGAAGTAGGCATTAGCCATGTTATAGTGTATTGTGAAAGTTATTTCACTATCTGTAGTATTAAAATCAAACTGTGCTATACCATTTGAGTCAAAGGATAAATTACTGTATTCATCATTGTATGTTATTCCTTCTAAGGTTAAATTAACATTTTCCGCCTTATTTTTAAACACTTGATTTAAATTTAGAGAAACTGTAGCAACGCCGTCAATTATTACAAAATCTACACTTGAATCTGCAACAACATATTTATTTTTTTCGGAGTCTACAATTAAATCAGCTGAGTATTCACCATTTTGGTATCCTGCAAATTCGGTAGCTGCCCATGTGGCACTAGCTATTGCATAAGTTATAGGTAATATATCAGGTATTTCAACAGGTGGTTGATACTCGACATCATTGGATAAGTCTTCACTAACCTCGATATCGACCTCAACATCAGTATCGACATCGGCTTCAGTATCAACGTCGGCATCAACGTCGACTTCAGTGTCAACGTCAACATCAGTATCGGCATCAACGTCAACATCGTAATTTACGAGTGGGCTACCTACCTCGAAGGGCTGTCCAAAGGCGAAGCGCCTATGTTCTTCTTGGGCTGGACATCCAATCCGCTAGACGCTGACGCAGGATTGTACTCGACCCTGCACTCTTCCAGCCGCGGCTCGGGAGGCAACTATGTAAGATTCAACGACCCTCAGCTGGACGCTTATTTGACAGTAGGCAGAAACAACAGCGACCCTAAAGTACGCGCAGACGTATATGAGCAGGCTCAAATCCGCATCTACGACGAAGTGCCTCTTGTGCCTCTGTTCTACCTCTACAACAACGTCGCCACAGGCAGACATGTAAAAGACTTCAAACTCAATACCTTCGCATACCACGAATTAAAACACGCGGTCAAGGAGTAACAATGACAAATAAAGATTACTTGAGAGACGCGTTTTTGAGATACACAAAAATCTCATCCCAAAGCGTCAGGCACGGCGAAGGACTGCCCACCAGCGAAGGTCAGCAGCAAATGGTAATGCACCTCAAAAACGAACTGCACGACATGGGCGTTACCGACGCCGACCTCCACAGCAACGGCATCCTCATCGCCAAAATACAAGGCAACACCGACGCGCCCGCAATATCTTTTATGTCCCACGTGGATACGGTTGATATAGGCGCCAGCCCCGACGTGCACGCGCACATAGTGCAATTTACAGGAGATGATTTCTACCTAGACAAAGACCAAAAAATCCAATTCAAAGTCGACGACTACCCCACCATCAAAGCCTACAAAGGGGACGAAATCTTCGTAACCGACGGCAGCAGCGTGCTCGGCTCCGACGACAAAGCAGGCGTCGTTGTAATGATGGGGCTAGCCAGATACCTCACCTCAAACAATGTCAAACACGGCGACGTCTATCTGGTATTCGTACCCGATGAAGAAATCGGATTAAAAGGCGCAAAAGCTCTGGATATCAGAGAACTGCCCGTAAAATTCTCCTACACAATAGACTGCAGCGACGGCATAGGCAGTTTCAGCTACGAAACATTCAACGCAGCCGAAGCCAACATCATAATCAAAGGCGTATCCATACATCCGGGCAGAGCCTACCACATACTGGTCAACCCTGTATTGGTGGCGAACGACATCATCGAGTCTTTCAGCGACAAGGACACCCCCGAGTATACCAAAGACTATGAGGGATATTATTATTTCTACAGCATAGAGGCAAATCCTATGGAGGCGAAACTCAACCTAAACATCAGAGATTTCGACCTCAAGAAATTTGAAAAACGCAAAGAACATGTACTCGATATAATTGCAAAAATTCAAAAAAAACATCCGAAAGCCGAGATAACTGTCGATATGTACGACGTTTACGCCAACATCGCCAACTACCTATCTCAAGACAAAAAACCTATAGAGCTTGTGGAGAAATCCCTCGCGAATCTCGGCATTGACATACAGAGAGCGCCGCTCAGAGGAGGCACGGACGGCTCTGTCCTCTCCGCAAAAGGGCTGATGACGCCAAACATCTTCACAGGCGGCTACAATGTCCACTCGATTTTTGAATACCTGCCGCTTGCCGCATTGGAGAAATCTCTGGACAACACCATAGAAATGGTCAGAATACTAGGAGAAGGCGAACTAAAATAATCCCGCCGATTCAATGTCTGACTATACTCATAGCCAAAACTAGAGGGCAAAGCCTCTGGATTAGATTCGAGGTATTACGCAGGAAAGTGAAAATCGCAGGCTTATGGTGAAACCTCCGGACGAGACAAGAGTCAGAAAACGGGATAAAGCAAACTAAAA
>MDJN01000062.1 GCA_001995005.1 Candidatus Parepulonipiscium sp. PG-Nun2H_MBin03
GGTGGAGGGGTGAAACCCCTCCAAGGGACTTCGTCCCTTGACCCTGCTACAAAAACTATGCTTTTTATAAAAGTAAATTTTAATAATTATAGTTCATATTTATCTAGCTAGATTTAATCGTCTACAGTCTGCAGTTAAGATATACTTAACTTAATTAGATTATTTTAGGAGGAGAGAATATGCATAAAAAGATTGTATATATTATTTCTTGTATTTTTTTGTGTGTTGTTGTAGCCATGTACATCTTATCAAGTGTAAGTGTAGTACAAACAGTCGTAGAAGCGGATAATGCTTTTGTAACAATTAATTTTATAACCCCAATGGAGCAGGCGAATTTTGATGAGCATATAAAAATAGTACCTGCATTTGCAGACCCAGAGGATATTAATATACAAACTAAGTGGATTAACGAAAATACACTAGCTTTATTAGTAACAGAAACGGGTGACATAAAAGGGCAAAATGTTGATCTGATAATAAGCAATGCTGATAGTACATATCCGTTTATAAATAAAAATAGAACTATACACATAAGTTTTGATTCAACTATACAGGTACTAGAACCTACTGAACAGATATTAATCGCTTCTGATAATTCCTTTGAAGTGCATTTTAACACTCCTATAGCATTAGACTCTATACAAAAATATTTGCAGTCTGAAGCGGCATTTGATATAGAACCATTAAATAGCAGTAAAATAACTGAAGATTTAGAGGCGACTAAATTTAAATTTACTCCTAAAACGGAACTAGAAAATAATAAGTTATATTCAATAGTCTTTAAAAAAGGTCTAACATCAAGCTCTAATAATATATTAGAACAGAGTATAGAAATCCAAGTTTTGACTGACCAAGAACCTACTATATCAAAGATTTCACCGGAGAATGATAGCAAATGGGTTGGATTGTACCCAAAAATAAGTATTACTGCAGAAGTGCCTATTAAGGAGGCTAATCTACACACTCAAAACGGCGTTTTATCTGGTGAAGTAATTAGTGATTATAAAGCGGTGTTTTACTATGATGATATATTAACGCCTAGTACATATTACGAAAATTATATTCAAATAATAAGTCACAGTGGTGAAAAAAGTAAAATGTATCCGTTAAACTTTAACACTGTGCCTGTAAAAGATGATAGAATATGGATTACAATAACTCAAGAAGAGCCTAGTATGTTACGAGTTTACCAAGGACAAACAGTAGTAAGAGAAATAGGTTGCTCTATGGGTGAGGATATATCAGCATATCAAAAAGGTACATACTATGTATTAGAAAAAGGTGAAACATTTTTAGAACCAACCCAAAAAATAGGAGCAAATAAATATTTAACTTTATCAGAAGGTATAGTAATACATGGTCCAAAAAGAGATGAGTACTGGAATATAATAGAAAGTAGCATATCTCAGCTAGGACATAAACAAACTGGAGATAATGTAGTAATATCTGAAGAAGATTCTATATGGCTATTTGAAAACATTCCATATGATACAATGGTAATTGTAAAGTAAAAAAATACTAAAATTTTCCATAAAAAGCTAGTATAAAAACTTTTCTTTTGTCCATACTAAGTTTATAACTTACTGGTAAAGGAGAATTAACTATGAAAAAAGCTTTAATATTATCTTTAGGAATAATTAGTGCGTTATCTTTCGTAGGTTGTGCTGCAGGATATGACTCAACTACTGATGGATATGGTTATAACACTGATGGCTATAACAGCTATTATGACAACTATTATAATGGTGGTTATGACAACGGTGGTTACGGAAACGGCGGAGGCTATGGTGGTTACGGTGGTTACGGCGGATATAATAATGGTAGCTACGGAACTGGTATGAATGACGCAGGTTTCAACTATTAATTTTTAATAGATACTGATGGAGTGAATTCTCGATTAGTATCTATTTTTATTTTACGAGGTACGGAGGAAATCGAATGATATTAATAATATTAATAGCATTAATCTTATTAAACTTACCTATTTTGGCTGAGGAAAATTTGCAAATTACATCAGTACAAATACGATCTGAATTACAATTTATAGAAGAAGTTACAATTTATACAGGACAAGTGCATAGAGCAGAACACAAAGCTACTCCAAATGCAGGAAGTAATTATCTGCTAGTACAGTTGGTACTACCAGAGGCACAAAGTGAACAGGTGTTAGAAAATTTTAAAGTAGAAATTGATAACCAAGTATATAGTAGAGTATTGCAAGACGATTTCTTATTAGATTTTAGTATGCAACCTCTAACACCGATAACAACGGCAGGTACGCTCGTTTTTGAAATCTCTGACGATATAACGGATGTATCAACAGGAGCTCTTACAAATGACTTTTTAGACACATCATATAGCTTAGTTCAATCTGAATACACAAACGTAATGTATAAAGATAGTATAATAGACCAACAATTTCAACAAGAGATGAATATATTGTCAAGATATTTTAACGTAGAACATACGTTTGAAAATCCCTTTTTTGTAGTAAATCCATATGGCACAGCCCCGCTATCTGCATTAATAATGTTTGAGACACCTATACCAGCTACGGTAGATGTAGTTATAAAAGGTAAAGACGACGCTACAGATATTGAATATACTATAAGCGAACGAAATACTCACCATGAAGTGCCGATTAGCGGAATGTATGCAGATTTTGCAAATAATATCCAACTTACGCTAAACTATGAAACGGGTGAGCAAGACAGTAGATGGTTTACAATTACTACAGATGCATTACCAGACTATATAACAGAAAGAAATATAAAAAATACGGTTACATCAGACCAAGCTCAAGACGGTGTAGTTTTTGTAGTAACAGATAACAGAATTGTATTAGATAAAAATGCAGATGTACGCTGGTTTACTACTATGCCAACAGGTAATTCAGATATTAACCAAATATTAGATTCTAATAGATTTTTATTTGCTGTAGAAGGATATTCTAATTTAGCAGATATATATGAGATGGATTTACTGGGAAAAGTACACTTTATGTACGGTGAAAGAACTTCGGCTCACCATGATGCATATGAGATGCCTAACGGAAATATATTGTTTTGGGCAGGAGATACGTTAAAAGAGATTGATAAATCTGGAAATACCATAAAAGAGCTGGATATTACAGATATACTTGAACAACAATCGAATAAAGAATATAGAAATACGGATGAAGACTGGTTCCATCAAAATAGCATTGTGTACGACGATGGAGATATAATTGTATCTGCAAGAAATCAGCACGCAATTATAAAGCAAGACTATGAAACGCAGGAACTAAAATGGATTTTAAGCCCTAATATTTATTACGAAGATAAATATTTAACCCCAGTAGGAGCAGACTTTGAGTGGTTCTACTCGCAACATGATGCTACTATATTGCCAGACTTAGATAATAATCCGGATACATTAGATTTATTATTATTAGATAATGGAGTTCATAGAGCTTTAGTAGGCGAAACCCCAATTAGTGCAGAAGAAGCGTATAGCCGAATGGTGCACTACCGTATAAATGAAAAAGATATGACAGTAGAACAAATATTTGAATTTGGTAAATCATATGGTAATGAACTTTTTGCCACTGTACATTCAGGAGCACAGTATTTGACAGAAAGCGGAAATTACCTAGGTACGTTTGACTCAACATCTCAAGCCTTTTCAACCCCAGACTGGGCATATCACTTTACAGATCATAATACTAGCAAAATTGTTGAGGTAACTCCACAAGGTGAAGTCCTTGCACAAATTGAGTTTGATACACCAATTTATAGGGCATATAAATTACCAGAAACTATATTTTCTTCTGGATATACAAAATTAGGAGAATCTAAAGGGAAGTTGTTTGTAAATCAAGCACCCGCACCAACACTAGATTTAAATGGTTTAGAAGTTATAGGCGATGATATTATATATAATATAAATAGTATTAGCTATAACAAAGATTATATATCTATTAGTGGCTGGGCATATGTGGAAGAATTGCTAGATAAATCACCAAATATTTATTTAGAACTATTATCAGCAGAAAATTCATATATTTATTATTTAGAGCGTGCAAAAGAAATTAAAGTTCCAGATTTAGATGAAATTGGGTTTAGAGAAAAATATTTAGATACATCTCTTGTTTTGCCAGATAAATATAGTTTAAAATTGATTATACAAGCTGGGCAAGATGTATATAAAATTCCGCTAGACTACTTTATAACTATAGATTATAAAACTTCTGATATTATGGAGCAACAAAGTATAATAGAAGCAAATATTATTAATCAGTTAAAAATACAACAACCTACAATAGAAAATCCATACGTAATTGTGGATCCGTATAAGGTTAATCCGCTATCTGCACTAGTCATATTTAATGCAGAAAACCCTGCCCAAATTACTGTAGAAGTAGCTGGAGATTACCCTATAACTCATACATTTATGAATAATCAGGAAATGCAACAACTTTTACCAATATATGGTTTATATCCTGATAAAGAAAATAGTGTAAACATTTCCATAACGTATGAAGATGGATTGGTAGTAGAAAAAACACTTACTATTGAAACTGGTGAACTTACAGGGGTAGTGCCAAATGTTGAGATACGTACTGCAGACCTTGAGCAGATGGCAGCTGGCGTAACATTCCTTAAGCCAGATGGATGGTTGGGAAATTCGTTACTAGCAATAGACCCTAACGGAGATATACGTTATTATAATGTAGCAGCAGAATCTGGGAATGTATTTACACACCTAGAAAATAATAACATTATAATTAGTGACGATGAAAGATATAAATATCCGTATTACTGGAGCAAGGTGTATGAAATGAACTTCTTAGGCAAAGTGTATAAGGAATATTCAACACCAACAATCCACCATGAGATTTGTGAATTACCAAATTCCAACTTAATATATGCAGCAAACAACTCGGAAAGAGATACAGTAGAAGATTACGTGATAGAAATTGACCGAGAAACAGGGGGCATTGTAAATACGTGGGATTTAATGGAAATATTAAATATGAGTGATTATATAAGTAAAGATGATTTCTTAATAGGTCACTTTGGTGGAGATGAAGTAAGAGCAAGAAATGACTGGCTTCATATAAATGCAGTCTGGTATGATGAGCCAAATAATGCTATTGTAATATCAACTCGTCACCAAGATTTGGCAATGAGCTTTGACTATACTACTAAACAAATAAACTGGATATTAACTGACCCAGTAACTACCAAGTTAGCAGACGATATGCAACAATATATATTAGACCCAATTGGTAATGACTTTGAATATAGCCACGGTATCCACGCAACGCTTATAAACAATGCAGGTAACTTAATGTTATTTGATAATGGAAATAATCGTATCACAGATAGTACACAAAATTATTCTCGTGCAGTGGAGTATGAAATTAACCAAAAAGATATGACGGTTGAGCAGGTTAACCAGTATGGCAAGGAAAGAGGTAGTGAAATATTTTCTATGTATATGTCAGATGTAGATGAGCTGGCTACTGATCATTGGTTAATGTCCTTTAGTGGAATAATTAGAGATGAAAACGGAAATGCATCATCGGATATGATGATAGCCTTAGACAGTGGACAAACAGCTGCTCATATAATCGAAACAGTAAACAACATTCCGGTATTTGAAGCAGTCCTTGATGTAAATGCGTATAGAGCAGAAAGAATTACTCTATATCCTGTAACAAATATGTTAGATGATCAAACTATAGAGGTTACAGAAGACGGAGACGAAGAAGGGTCTATAGTGCTAAAAGCTGTTTTGGTAGCTGGCGTAGTCGCAGCTGTAATATACTTTTTTGTAAGAAAGAATAATTCCCCAACTTCCCCACCAACCGTATAGTAAAACTTTAAAGAGGTAGAGAAATCTGCCTCTTTATTGCGTTGTAAAAGAGTGGTATAATTAAAGTAAGAGATGTAGTAAAAAAATATTGCGACGGGGTAGACTTAGTAATATTAGCAGTGGAATCACAAATGGAAATACACTATGCTATGCCACTTAGGAATATGCTAATGGATGCATTATCGTATATAAAGCAAGTACAAGATATTGCAAGACATAATGAGCAAAATAATATTACGTTAGAAGGTAGTAATAAAGAAAACATTATGAAATTACACAAGAGATTTATGGCACTGGTGGTAGCGTCAACAACATTGGCATCAAGCGTTGCAGTATACGCAACAGCAGCTTATACACAAAATGTAATGGAGACAGGAGAAGGCGATGTAACTGTAGGAACAAGCGCAACAGCAACAAGAGCAGAAATCGCAACAATAATTGATAGAGTATTAGAACTTAACTAATAATTAAGCATCTCTAGAGGGGTGCTTTTTGCATATCTGGAGAGGGGTCACAAACGATTGAAACC
>MDJN01000063.1 GCA_001995005.1 Candidatus Parepulonipiscium sp. PG-Nun2H_MBin03
TCATTAGAATCAATTTCCGTATCCACCACAAATCCTAATATCTCGTACTCTTCTTGTACAATGGGATATAGCAACTCACATACTTTGCCTATACCATAAATATATGCTGTTTCTTTTTTCATTTTAATATCTCCTTAATTTTTTTAGAATATTATACTACCAAAAAAAAAAAAAAAACAAGGGTATAAGTTAGATATAAAAAAACTGTAACAAAAGTCACAGTTTAAAGTTTTTTCATATCTAGCGGTTTTTCTTTAAGAGCGTACCATATAGCTATAAAACCAATAATTTCAGTTAGAGTAAACGGTACTAGCAGGCGTGTATTTATTCCTTTTATAATACTAAGGCCATCAAATGTTAATACAAGCTGGGCAAATATTAAAAATATATACTGGCTTCTAAGAGTAGGGTGCTTATACGTAGCAAGTCCCATAAAACATAAAATAATAATAACTATTACAAACGAGCCTTGTGCTATGCTTAAATACTTATTAAAATTGTCTATAAGTACAAGTGAATATCCAAAGTTTGGTGATTTTACTATATCTGTTGGCTGGGTAATAAGTATGTACAGATAAAATATTATCCATGGACTAAAAAACAGCAAATATTTCCATTCGCTTATTTTTTGTCTAAAATGCGGTGTAATGTACCAAATTGTTAGGGCTGTTGATATTGTAAGACCTATACTTGTTGCCAGATAAAAATATCTTAAAACTTCTAATTGAGAGAGCGACGGGGTATCATAATATACCATAAGAGTGAAGTATCTTAGCATAGAAAATGAAAATAAGCCTATTAATACCCACTTAAATCCTATATACGGTATTTTATTTGTCACTAAAATATTGGCAAGTAATACGCCTACAGCTAACAGACAAATAAGGCACAAAACGAAATAACTCATAAAAAAACAACCTCCTTTTGCACTAGTCTATTTTTACTAGTTTATGAAGGTTGTCTCATAAAATAGAACTTATTTTTAATTTTTGTGCAGGTAACTTACAGCTTGTAAGGCTGCTGTTGTGCCCTGTCCCACAGCTTTTGCCACTTGAAACGGCCGGCCTGTGCAATCTCCTGCTGCATACACTCCTTTTAGATTAGTCTCCATAAATTGATTTACCTTTATCGCCTTATCCTCAATTTCTATACCATCTAAAAGTTGAGTTGTAGGCACGCTCTCTTTTATAATAAATATGCCATCTACGTTTAGGTCAGTTTTCTTTAACTTTAGAGACTCAACTATATTATCGCCCTCGATTCTCACGGGTTTATCCATAATTATTTTTACACGTGGATCTACTTTTTCAACTGATTTATATAGTGGTACGTAATACACTTGTTCGCACACCTCTGCTAGGTAATTTACTTCTTCTTCTGCACTCTCGCTGTCGCCTACTAATACAGTAGTCTTTCCCCTATATAAAGGTCCGTCACAAGTTGCACAATAACTCACGCCTTTACCTAAAAATTTATTTTCCCCAGGTAGTGGATTTTCTGTATTAATACCATTTGCTAAAATTATAGTTTTAGTTTCTATAAACTCATTTTCTACATTTAGCGTATATCCTTTGTCTAATGGAAATATTTGAAGCACTCGTCCGTTATGAAATTCTACGCCTACTTCTTTTGCATGCGACATAAACTGGTCCATCATTTCCTTGCCACTTACTCCTGCCATACCGATGTAATTATCTACTTTTTCGGCTTTGTATATATAACTAGTTGTGTGCGAATTGCCAAATACTTTTACCTTCTTATTTCTAATAACTCCATTAATTGCCGCTGATAGCCCTGCCGGACCTCCTCCTATAATTGCAATATCTAACATATTGTATAAAGCCTCCTTTATTATAAAATAGACAATGAGTAAATTTACTCATTGCCTATTTTATATTATTGTTTATCTAGTTTATTTGTTACTTTTTGTTTAACGTCTTGTACTATTTCTCCAACTTCTTGTTTTAGCTTATTAACGTCGTTTTTAAGCTTTTGTTTATTCACTTGTTGGTCAAATGCACCCTTAATTTCTTCTCCTATTGACTCTCCAATTTCCATAGCATCATCAAAAATTTCTTTTACAGTCATAATCGGGTCTCCTTTTGAAGTATAGTCGTAATCGACATAATAATAGTTATATCATGTATCATGTGTTTATTTTTGTAGTTTTATACCTAATAATAAATATAATCTATTCATCACAGCAACAACAACTGAATACGGACAGGCAACGTTTACTCTAATAAAATTTTTCCCACATTCTCCAAATAGAGCACCATTTTCTAAGATTACATGTGATTCTTCTGATATTATCTCTAATAATTGCGTAATATCTATGCCATACTGACTAAAGTTTAACCACACTAAATAAGTTCCTTGTGGTTTTACAAATTTAATTTTAGGCAACTTTTTTTTAATAAAGTTATCTATAAATTCTATATTTTTATCAATCACCGCATTTACTTCTACTACCCAACTTTCGCACTGATTATAAGCAGCTATTGTCGCCTCCATTGTTAGTGGAGATATATTAATTAATCCAGTATACTCATTTAGTAATCGGCGTAATTTAGGGCTTTTTATAACTAAATTTGTGCTGTGTAGCCCCGCTAAGTTAAATGTTTTATTTGCTGCTGTTGCCACAATTATATTATCGTTGTTTGGCAAATTTAAGGCTGAGGTAAAACTTTCACCACATCTAATTAAATCACAATGGATTTCATCTGAAAATACTATCACATCATGCTGGTTACAAATTTCTAATATCTGTGTAGTTTCCGCTTTAGACCAAATTTTTCCTACCGGATTATGTGGGTTACAATAGATAAACATCTTTGTATTAGGGTCTGCACATTTTTCCTCAAATCCATCAAAATCTATTTTGTAGTTATTATCCATATCAGTAACTAATTCGTTATAGATTACTTTGCGATTTGTCTCTAACACTTCTCTTCTAAAAGGATAATATACAGGGGGTTGAATAATCACTCCATCACCTTCATTAGTAAACGCTCGTAAACAGTTTCGTATAGCTGATACAGTTCCTAGGCTATATACCAACCATTCCTTTTTAATTTTCATATTATGCTTTCTCTCATACCAATTTATAATACTTTGGTAATATTCATCAGTAGGCATTGTATACCCAAATATTAATTTATCTACACGTTTATGCAATGCATCTACAATTTGTGGAGCACATGCAAAATCCATGTCCGCAACCCACATAGTTATGCTGTCTTCATAATAATTTAAATCTAATACTTTTTTAATTAAATTTGCATCTGTTTTAACGGCACCTGTATTATTTCTATTTATTACAGCATCAAAATCATACATTAAAAATTTCCCTCCTCATTAGATAAAAGCTTTAGATAAAGCTAAGTTGATTTGATTGTGGTATATCTCCTAAAATACCATACTCTGATAATTTATCTATAACAGTTTGGCTAGTTTTGGTTCGTTGTTTAAAGTCATCTTTAGATAGAAAAGCTCCATCTTTTGTTGCAAGTAATATTGCAGTCGCAGCTTTATCGCCTAGCCCTTCTATTGTACTTAATGCAGGCATGATTTTTCCATCTATAATTTGAAAATTCACATCTTGAGCAATCTTTAAATCTATAGGTAAAAATTCAAATCCTCTTGCATACATCTCTTGTACTATTCTCATATCTTTTAAAGTATCGCTTTCTCTTCCTGTTTGCATATCTTTTGGTTTCATCGTAATATTTTTCATATGGTTTTCTAAAGTTTCCTTTCCAAAACACATAGTGTCATAATTAAATGACGATGCTCTAATGCTAAAAAATGCACAATAATATTCTAAAGGATAAAACACTTTATACCAAGCAATACGCCACGCCATCATAACATAAGCCACAGCATGAGCTTTTGGAAACATATATTTTATTTTTTTACATGACTCAAT
>MDJN01000064.1 GCA_001995005.1 Candidatus Parepulonipiscium sp. PG-Nun2H_MBin03
AATGACAAACAGGGTGTAATAGATATCAGAGCTAAGTTAACAGATGGAACCATTATAAATATTGAGATACAGTTAGATAAAGTTTGTATTAAGTAGATTTTTAAAAAATAGTATATTATTCTATTATGGACAAGTATATAAAATCGTGATACAATATCCTAAAGAAGCAATATTTGGTAATGTTTGTAATATAGGATTAATACATAATATTATTTATAAAAGGAGATTATAAATGCCACAAATTTATCCAAGTTTAGAAATTATTAAGGAAATGCGTCCAGTCCCAACAGAAGGTGAATTATTTTTAATAAATTATCTTGTAGAGGGGTTTGCTCAACTAGAGTGCTCAACACCTGATAACCCAAAGTGGGAAATATTTTTTCAACCATTTTTAAATGGAGATAGACCAGATATTATAATTTTAAATAAAAAGAAGGGTGCATACATAATAGAAGTTAAAGATTATAACTTAGATGCATATGAATACCAACCCGATGATACAAAACAGTCTTATGGTAGCTTAGTTATAAAGAATGCGAAACATACAGCAGTAAATGTTCCTCATACTCAGGTAGAGAGATATAAAAGTAACTTATATAATACGTACAGTACAATATTATCATCAGCTGTATTAGATAATGCAAGTGTATATGGATGTATAAAGACAGGTATCTTTTTTTATAACTCAGATAGGTCAAAAGCAAAGGCCAAGTTTAGTAAATGTAAACACCAGCATGTTAACTACATAGCTATTTGGGGGCGTGAAGATGCCGAAGATATAGCAAATAAAATAAACTATGGTCTGAATCCCAAACCATTTAAAGAAACTCTTTTTAAAGAAATTTATTATACAGAAATTAGACGTATTATAGACCCAGGATATAACGAGATTGAACGTAATCAAAAGGTAAGCCTTAATAGCAGACAAGAATCTTTGTCAATTAGTAAACCAAACACTAAAACTACCATTAAAGGTGTACCGGGTTCAGGCAAGACTCTGGTATTGGCAAAACGAGCAGTAAATGCAGTAAATAGAACTAACAAACAAGTGCTAGTATTGTGTTATAACATTACTTTGACAAATTATATAAAAGATAATATTAGTAGATTTAGAAAAGAGGCTAGTTGGTCTAATTTTTATGTAGTTCATTTTCATCTGTTTATTGCGCAGCAGATTAATGAATATACAACGTTGACGATAGAAGAGGTGTTTACTGCTGGTGAGGAAGATATAATAAATTTAGAGTGTGTGAAACAAGCTTTTGAGGAAATTAAAGATAATATCATTAAGTACGATACTATTTTAATAGATGAAGTACAAGACTTTGATTTGGAATGGCTAGAGTTTATTACAAGGTTTTTCTTACATGATAAGGGCGAGTATGTATTATTTGGAGATGAAAAACAAAATATTTATAAACGCAAGCAAGAGAACAAGCAAATGCGAACTAATGTTAAGGGGCGTCCAAATACACTTACATCGTCCTATAGACTAAGTGAGTCGATAGTTAATCTTACTAATAAGTTTCAAAAAGAATTTTTTTCCCCTGAAAAGTATAATATAAACATTATTAAACCTGTGGAACAATCGAGTTTATTTGATACTAATACACTAATTGAGTATGTTAATTTGGGGTCAGATCCTCAAAAGCTTATGGACTATATCAGCGATTGCATAAAAAAATTTAATATAGTTGATAATGATGTATGTATAGTAGGTAATAATATTGAGCTGATGCGTAAAGTTGAGGAACAATATTTGACTACACATAAATATCAGAAAACTTCAACTACTTTTGAGACAGAAGCAGAATATAATAAAATTGTAAATTTCCGTGATAAAAATTATCAAGAAATTAAACTAGGCGAAGTAAGACGGACTAAAAAGTATAATTTTCGCCTAAACGGTGGTAGTATAAAATTAAGCACTATGCAAAGTTTTAAGGGATGGGAAGCACATACATTATTTTTAATCCTAGATAAAACAGACATTAGTTGTGAATTAATTTATACTTCGATTACTAGGTGCCGAAACAGGCTATTTATTATTAATATAGAAAATGAAACATATCATGAATTTTTTTCAAACTATGATAATGGCAAGTAAAGAATGATTCTATCATGAGGTGAATAACTATCGAGGATTACAACCTGATACATCACCTCCATTTGGAGATAACCCCCCTTGAACTTAGGTTTGAGGGGGGTTAATATAAAAAAAAGGAGATAATATAAAAAAGGAGATAATATAAATGGCTAGCAGAAATATATCAGACCTAACAAAAAAAAGTCTATATGCAAAATCAGGTAATCAATGTGCATTTGACGGATGTAATACATCCCTAATTGATGAAAAAGAAATTAATATCGGGCAAATGTGCCATATACATGGGATTAATCCTGGAAGTGCTAGGTATAACTCAGACTTAGATAGTGACTATCTAAATAGTGAAGAAAATTTAATTTTATTATGTGGTAATCATCATAAAACAATAGATAGCGACCCGATATCTTATACTCCTGAGATAATAATCCAGATGAAACGAACTCATGAAGATAAAATTAATAGGCACATAAAGGGGTCAGGAAATAGATTTTTTGAGGAGTTGGAAATAATTTTTAAGAAGTATGATTTTTACAATAATTTTTATTGTAATGATTTCACCGTACCTTTTCGATCTGATTGTATATATAAAATAGGGTATTTAAGGTATGATATTGAAGATTTGATAAATTCGTTTTATTCTTATGGGATAAGTAGTAAAGTACAAAACGATTTACGGCAATTTACAAATCTTTTAGAGGATGTTATGTTTAATATTACTGGTTTCATGCATTCTACTGAGCAGGGTTTTGCGAAAATTAATGACATAGAACAACTTAAAGAGATACTTAAAATATTCACAGAGCCAATTAAGAAGATTAATAATATATATGAAATATATAGATATGCTAATTCTTGATTAATTATTAAAGAGGATAAATTCTATGACTCCGAAAGTAATAGCACTACAATCACATGATGACTACACATTAAAGCTAACATTTGCCGATGGATTAGTAAAAAGATACGATTGTACCCATTTATTAAACCATGGCATGTTTAAAATTATTAATAGCTTACCCAAATTTCACAGTGCCCTCATTGATGACCTAGGAGGCATAGGCTGGAATATTGATGATAACATTGATTCTAACATTGTTTGGTCTAACAGAATTGATATATGTAAAGATATCCTTTATCAAGATGGCATAATAGTACAAGATAGTATATGTACTTACTAGATTATATTACTTAAAACTACAGTGGAGGATTTCACCCTGATACATCACCTCCATTGGTAAAACTCACGAAGAAGCATTTTAGCTTGAAAGTTCGTGAGTTTTTTTGTTGCGTAAGTTTACAGTATTAAAATATAATTTTGATGAAGTCCGTGAACTATATTTTTTGAAGAGTATGATATAATAGATAGTATATAGATAAGTTATTGAATAACGAGTTATTAAATGGTTAAAGAGGAAAATATAATGGATACAAGCCAAATAATCAAATAGTAAATTTTATATGGAGCATTGCAGATGATTGCTTAAGAGATGTATATGTTAGGGGAAAATATAGAGATGTAATTTTACCTATGACTGTTATAAGGCGATTAGATGCTGTATTAGAGGATACAAAAGAAGACGTTATAAAGATGAAGAAAGTTTTAGATGAGGCGAAAATTTTGGAGCAAACCTCAGGGTTATGTAGTGCGTCAGGGCAAGCATTTTATAATAGTTCGCCATTCAAATTGAGGGATTTAAAATCAAGAGCCAAAAATCAACAACTTAAAGTAGATTTCATTGCATACTTAGATGGTTTTTCATCAAATGTGCAAGAGATTTTAGAAAAATTTAAGTTTAGAAATCAGATAGATACAATGATAGAAGCAGATATACTAGGTTCAGTAATAGAAAAATTTGTATCCCCTACTATAAATCTTAGTCCTAATAATATTTTAGATGATGCTGGAAATGTTAAGTTACCCGCACTAGACAACCATACAATGGGCATTATATTTGAGGAACTTATACGCCGATTTAATGAAGAAAATAATGAAGAGGCAGGTGAGCATTTTACACCTAGAGATGTTGTTGAACTTATGGCAGATGTTATTTTTGTGCCTATTAAAGATAAAATCAAAGATGGAACGTACCTTTGTTATGATGGGGCAAGTGGTACAGGTGGTATGTTGACTATTGCTGAACAAAGACTAGGTGAGTTAGCCGAAGAATATAATAAGCAAGTAGCTATACACTTATATGGACAAGAAATTAACCCCGAAACATATGCTATTACTAAAGCCGACTTATTAATCAAGGGT
>MDJN01000065.1 GCA_001995005.1 Candidatus Parepulonipiscium sp. PG-Nun2H_MBin03
TAAAAATATAAGATAGATGTACTAAATTAATTGGTTAAAAGTACTAGTTATACAAAAATTTAAAAATTTAGTCATTTTTTTTATAGTCATAACAACCAAAATTTATGCGTAAATTAGTATGAAAAATTTATGAATATAATAAAAACACTTTAAAAAACTGTGTTATATTCTGCATAAAAATGTCTTAAAAACGCCGTAAAAAAGAGAAATGTACTTATGTTAGCAAGAATAACTAAAATTATTAGCAAATTTTTATTAAAAAAATCAATAGATAAAAAGCGTAATTAAAGTTATAATTGTAGTTAATAAAAATTTTTTAAGGAGGATTTAAAAAAATGGCAGGACTAAGCTTAAAGGGCATATATAAGATATATCCAAATGGTTTTAATGCAGTAAAGGATTTTAACCTAGAAATAGACGATAAAGAATTTATAATATTTGTGGGGCCGTCTGGGTGTGGAAAATCAACTACTTTACGTATGATAGCAGGGCTTGAAGACATATCTAAAGGAGAGTTGCGTATTGGAAACAAAGTATGTAACGACATTGAACCAAAAGATAGAGATATAGCAATGGTTTTTCAAAGCTATGCATTATACCCTCATATGACGGTTTACGATAATATGTCATTTAGTTTAAAACTTAGAAAGATGCCGAAAGATGAGATAGAAAAAAGAGTATTGGAGGCTGCAAAAATCTTAGATATTGACAAATGTTTGGATAGAAAACCAAAAGAATTATCTGGTGGGCAAAGGCAACGGGTTGCGATGGGCCGTGCCATTGTTAGAGAGCCTAAAGTATTTTTAATGGATGAGCCTTTATCAAATCTTGATGCAAAGTTGCGTGTACAGATGAGAACAGAAATTTCAAAATTACACCAAAGGCTGCAAACTACATTTATATATGTAACACATGATCAGGTTGAGGCTATGACGTTAGGTACACGTATTGTTGTTATGAAAGATGGAATAGTTCAACAAGTGGATTCACCAGGAGTATTGTACGAAAAGCCTAAAAATTTATTTGTAGCAGGATTTATTGGGTCACCACAAATGAATTTTATTGAAGCTAAAGTAATTAAAGAAAGCTCAATAATTATATTAAACTTTGGAGACTCTAAAATATCATTACCTGGAGATAAGGCTGAAAAAGTTAAATCTTATATAGGCAAAAAAGTAATGTTAGGCATAAGACCGGAACATATAGCAGATATGGATACAGTGGTTGAATCTGAGAAAACAAAATATGCACAAGTGTCTGCTAAAGTTGAAGTTACAGAACACTTAGGCTCTGAAACATATTTATATATGGTATGTGAAGGTGTCAACATGACAGGTAGAGTTGATCCAGCTTGTAAGGCTACAGCAGGTAGTATAGTCAGTTTAGGAATTGATAAAAATAAAATTCATATCTTCGACCTGGATACTGAATTAACAATTACAAATTAATAATTTATTTCCTGCACATTTGCTTAATAGGCGTATTGGTAAAAGGGTATAAAACTTATGAAAAGTTGTGATAACTTAAGTGTTGTTACAACTTTTTTGATATAAAGAAAATTTTTTTGGAAATTCCTTTATTTTTTTGCAAAAAAAGGGTAGAATATCATATAAGTTAAATTTTATTTATATTAGTCAATCGATTAGGTAAAAAAAGGAGTGAAGAAATGATAACAAATCAAGTACTACAGGGGATAGCGGATGGTCTAAAAATGATTACACGCAGAGATTTTTGTATATATAGTGCAGAAGCTAAGGTAGTAGCAACAACTGCAGATGATATTTTAGGGGAATATCATGAACAAGTAGAATTTTTTATAAATTCTCATGCAGATAGCCAAGAGATGGAAAATGCACATTATGTAAAAGTATACGATGAATATCTAACAGAATATGTAATGTCTGTTAAAGGAAGCGATGAAGAAGCATATAAATTAGGAAAATTAGGAGCATTTCAAATTAAAAATTTATTAAGTGCTTACAAAGAAAAATTTAATAAGGAAAATTTAATAAAAAATTTATTACTTGATAACTTGTTATTAATTGATATATATAATAGAGCGAAAAAACTTAATATCGAAAATGATGTTCCACGTGTTGTGTACGTAATAGACAATGTGGAGAATGCAGAAATTAGTTCTATTGAGATAATAAGAAATCTTTTTCCTGATAAAAATAAAGACTTTATCACAGCAATTGATGAAAGCAGCATTATATTGGTAAAAGAAGTATTGTCAAAAAGTGATGAAGAAATACAAGAAGTAGCAAATATGATATATGATACATTATTAACAGAAATTATGACTGAAGTATCAATAGGCGTAGGTACAGTAGTGGTAGACTTAAAAGATGTATCAAATTCTTATAAAGAAGCGACTATGTCTTTGGAAGTGGGAAAAATATTTGATTGTGGAACGAAGATTTCGACATATTCTAAGCTGGGAGTTGGGCGTATTATATATCAATTACCAATAACGCTTTGCAAAATGTTTATAGAAGAAGTGCTAAAAGGCAAAAAAATTAGAAACTTTGATGAAGAAACTTTAAGTACAGTGAATAAATTTTTTGAAAATAGCTTAAACGTCTCTGAAACATCAAGGCAGTTATATATACACAGAAATACATTAGTATACAGGCTGGATAAATTGCTTAAAACAACAGGCTTAGATTTACGTGAGTTTGATGATGCAATTGTATTTAAGATAACAATTATGGTAAGTCAATATATGGAATATATGGAACAGTTAAGTGTGCCCAAGATGTAATTTTTGGAGGTAAGAAAATGATTGAATTAACCGGAGTATCAAAAACCTATTCAAATGGAGCAGTTGGACTGCACTCTACATCATTATATATTGATAAGGGGGAATTTGTATTTTTAACAGGTAACAGCGGTTCAGGAAAATCAACCATTTTACGCCTAATATTAAAAGAGATATCCCCATCGCATGGTAGAATTAATGTAAATAATAAAGATATAACAAAAATATCAAGAAGTAAAATACCATATTATAGACGAGAAGTTGGGGTAGTCTTTCAAGATTTTAGACTGCTCCAAAATAAGACAGTTTATGATAATATTGCTTTTGCTATGCAAGTGATAGGTTCTTCAAAAAAAGAAATTATGAAAAGAGTGCCTACTGTACTAAATCTTGTAGGATTGGCAAAAAAGTCAAAATGTTACCCAAATGAATTATCAGGCGGTGAACAACAAAGAACAGCAATAGCCAGAGCGATTGTAAACAATAGCCCTATATTAGTAGCGGACGAGCCAACAGGAAATTTAGACCCTACAACAGCGTGGGATATTATGAGTTTGCTCAAAGATATAAATTCAAGAGGTGTGACGGTTGTGGTGGCAACTCATGAAAAAGATATAGTTAATGAGATGCAAAAAAGAGTAATTGAAGTACTAGATGGTAGAATTGTCAAGGACAAATATAGTGGAGGTTACAGCATTGAAAGGACATACAATTAGCTATTTATTTTTAGAAGGGCTAAAAAGTCTGTGGAAAAACAGACTTATGGCTTTTGCTTCAGTTGCGACAATAGTGTTATCATTGTTGGTGCTGGGCATGTCATATGCCATAGCAAATAATTTTGAATATATTATAGGGCAAATAGAACAGAAGATTGGTATTAGTGTATACTTAAATGACACCTTAAGTGATATACAAACTGCAGAATTGGAGAAGAAAATAAAAAGTATACCTAATGTTTCTCAAGTATCTTATATCACGAAAGATGAGGCACTGCAAATTTTTGCAGGCGAAGATATAGTATTATACGATGAATTTAAAGATGATAATCCGCTACCAGCTTCTTTTGAGGTACGAGTAAATCAAATAGTAAATCAACAAGCAGTGGTTGAACAACTTATGCAATTAGGGCTTGAAGTAAACTTTTTTCAAGCCGAAACAGATATATTTATATCACTAAACGCAGCTATACAGTTTTTTTCTAGTATAGTAATTATTATACTTATCATTATCTCTTTGTTACTTATTACAAATACAATTAAATTAACCGTATTCGTTAGAAAAAAAGAAATAGAAATAATGAAATATATTGGGGCAACAGATAGTTTTATTAGGGTACCATTTTTGGTGGAAGGTATTTCTATAGGAATAATAGGAGTGATTATACCTACAATTGTTATATTTCGTGTGTATGATGTAGTGGCAAGAGGATTATCAAAGGTATTAATAGATGTAGTAGGAGGGATTTACCTAAGGCCTATAGAAACTATAATGGTAGGACTTGTGCCTATATATATAGTGCTTGCCATAGGAATAAGTATGCTCGGAAGTATCATTGCATTAAGAAGACATTTAAAGGTGTAAAAATGAAAAAACAAATTTTTGTATTATTAGTCATGTTGTTTGCAACCACATTAATAGTTAATGCTACTGAGTTAGAAGATAAAAAAGATGAACTTGAACAAAATAAACAAAAAATAGCCCAATCATCTGAACAACTAGAACAGAATAAGCAAGAACAAACAGTTATTAACAATGAAATAGATGAAATAGATATGCAAGTTATTGGTATAGAAAATGATATACAATCTATAGAACGAGATTTGAGAAATAAACAGTTACAGATAGAAGATACTAAACAAGACCTAGAAATTGCTGAATACCAAAGAGATTTGCACTACGAAGAAACTAAAGATAGAATGGTTAGCATGTATAAAAACAACCAAAATGGCTATATGGAAATTATATTTTCTTCAAAAAGCTTATCTGAATTTTTGAATAGAGCAAAATATGTTGATATTATTTCTGAAAGAGATGCTAAGCTACTAAATGAATTAAGAGAGTCTCAACAAGTTGTGGTGGATAAAAAAATCCAACTAGATTTTGAATATATGGAAATAGAAGATTTACGAAATAGGTCGTTGGATAAAGTATCTCAGCTTACAAGCACCATGATGAGCAAAATGCAAAAAATAGCAGAGCTAGAGCAGAAACAATCAGAAATTGAGATTGAAATACATGCATTAGAAGTTGCGGGAAATGCCATAGAAGAAGAAATACGTAAATTAACTGCAACAAGCACA
>MDJN01000066.1 GCA_001995005.1 Candidatus Parepulonipiscium sp. PG-Nun2H_MBin03
ACAGCCTCCCCCTCTGTATATACCCCCCCCCACCCAACCCCACCCACAGACACACACGCACACACACACACTCCCTGTCTCTTTTAACACACTATCATGTTTTCTGATGGTGCTTCACTCTTTTGTGTCTGCTTCTGTTCTCTATTTGCTTGTGTTACCTACCAGCCTGTTTGGGGGTGTCCCATGAGATGGATCACTAAAATAGCCTGCTGACTTAATAATGCTATTAAACACAATGTAGGTGTGTGGCTTGTGTGGTAGTGAACAAAGACAAATGTAATCTCTAGCTTTGTACGTGTACTAGCAGTCAGATATTCTTTCTCTTTGGCCTCTGAATCGATCTGTCAGAGTATTTCAGAAGGCTTGTCGGCTAACTCTGATCCTGCTTTGTGACATGCCCCCATTTTAATACTGTGTGAAAATGTGCCTGATATTCTCTTTCCTTGACATAAGAGCAACTGAAACCATGACTGTATGAGAGCTGAGCTGCTGTAGGCCAGTTTTTCCGCTTTAAGCGTTTGACGAGCAAATACAAGGAAGGATGGAATATCTGTACATTCAAGTATCGGAGCACAACCTCCCTTCTTTTACCCTCTCCCTCATTAAGTTATTTTGTGGCTTTTATTCTTGTGTTGTTATTTATCCATTTTAGCTAATTCTGTCCATATATCCGGAGTTTCAAGGCCTAGTTTCCACCCCGCATATCCGGCTAAGTTATATTCTTCAATCAATTCTACTCTTTTTGATATTGCATGTATATCTTCTAACCAAATTTTATACAATTTATTAGATTGGTTATATTCAGCATAATTAAGTCCAGTGGCTAAATCATACGTTGGTATAACTTCTGCATTTTGTAATCTATATTGTGCCTCATACATACTTATAGCTAAAGTTTCAAGACCTGTATCTGTTTCTGCCCATATTCTATTAAAAAATGGGATACCTAAAACTAATTTTTCATTAGTCACTTCTTCTAAATTTAATATAATACCCTCTTCAACCCAAGGTAAAGACGCAACCGAACCTGCAACCTCTGAGCCAGACCAGTGCTCGTCATATGCCATTACTATAAAATAGTCTACAACTTCTGAGATTTTATCTCTCATATAATGCTTAGACCAATTAGACGGAATATACACATCAACCGAAACACAAAGACCTTTAAGCCCAGCTTGTGGATACAGTTCTCGCATAAATTGAACCCATTCATTACTAAAGTCTTCAGATACATTCTCTATATCTATATTAATTCCATCAAAGTTATATTCTTGAGCATAGTCTATAAGTTGTTCAATAACATATTGCCTTTTTTGAGTACTGGTTAAAATCTCTCGTGTCCATTGAGGATTAGTAAAATTATGACTCATCAGTGCCCAAACTTGTATTCCCTTAGAATGTGCTGCGGATACATAGGTTTTTGAACAACGGTTACTTAGTTTTCCTGTTTCATCTATAAATTCAAACCATGTTGGCGAAATTACATTTATATCGCTAATATTTTCATATTTATAGTCACTGAACTCGTGTACTGCCTGTGCAGTCATTTGATCCCAAACTAACCTTACACGTTCATTAAGCGGTTTATTTAAAGGATGAGATGTATATACTAATTTAGATTGCGTAGTACTTTGCCCTACAATATCTACATCTTTTTGTCTTATATATCCAATCATTCCATTTTCATTTCTAACCCTATAATAGTCAAGCTCCACCCCATAAATTTCTACTATACTATCTAATCTTGCTGTATCTAAACTAGGCTTTTTCTTATCAGGATGTGTTCTTATTACAGCTTTATTATAAGTTACATTGGCAAGAGATTTTGAGAATTGTAAATCATTAGATACTACAATTCTTTTATCATTTCCTAATTTAAATTCTATAGGGTAATTTCGTTCTAGATAAGTCTCTGGAATATATACTAATGAGTTATGTTCATAAATTACAATATCTGTAGGAGTTTCTACCCCATTTATAGTATAAGTATCTTCGTTTATATTAAATCGCCTTATTTCACTTAAATTAGTGATAGTAAGTATATTTTCAACGTTATCATAAAATATAGCATCATCTACATACATATTTGCAAATTCGCTCGATATATATATTGTGTTGTCTTTTAATAGTACAGGTTCTACTAAATCAATACGAATATCTTCAAGAGTTATATTCATGTAGTCATTTGAAAATTCATTAAAATATGATATAGGATCAACCGTTTCCGACGAAGGTCTTTCTTTAATATAATAAACTATTCCGCCAAATATAAGAGTCGAGGTTAAAAATCCTAAGATTAAAAATTTGAGAATCGTTTTCATCGTCTACTCCTAGGTCAGTTTAATTTTTCTCATTTGGTACCATACAGGGCTTGCTATAAATATAGAAGAATATGTCCCAGATATAACTCCTATAACCAGTGGAAAGGCAAATTCTTTAACAGAAGATGTACCTAGTGCATATAGTAATGATACCATAATTAGCGTAGTAATAGAAGTACTAATTGAACGAGTTAAAGTTTGGTTTATGCTAGTATTAATTATAGTTTCATCATCCCCAAAAATCATTTTTTTATTCTCTCTTATTCTATCAAATACTATAATTGTATCGTTAATAGAATACCCTATAATAGTAAGTATAGCAGCTATAAATGAATTATTAATCGGTACACGAAACACAGCATAAACAAATAACATAATAAATACGTCATGTATCAGTGCAACAACTGCCGATGCCCCAAATTTAATATCACTAAACCTAATCCAAATATAAATTAACATAAGTACGCTACCTAAAACAACTGCATATATAGCAGATAATTGCGTTTCACTGCTAATTGTAGGTGATACCGAATCTTCTGCTAATATAATATTTTCGTCTACATTAAAATATTCTTTTATCTGCCCTACAAAATTTGTTCTAATTGTATTATCTACAGTCTTAGTTGTAATTATAACTTCGTAAGTATCCGGGACTAATTGTATAACCGCAGAAGAATCTTCAAGGTATTGCTCAACAATAGGTCTTATATCGTCTTCTATATTAAAGGCTTGTCCTATATTTAGATGTATTACAGAACCTCCGCTAAACTCAATTCCAAAATTTAGTATTCCATCGCCATTAGCGTGGTTAATCCCCATCATAATAAAACTAATTAATATTAATGTAACCGAAAAAATAAAAAATATTTTACGTGATTTTATATAATTCATGTCATCCTCCATAAGCTTTAGGATTTTTTATACCCAGTGCTACAAAAGTTTTAAGTAAAATTCTAGTTATAACAAGAGCTGTAAACATTGAAAGTAATATACCAATTCCTAATGTTGTTGCAAAACTTTTTATAATACCTGTACCTAATAAATATAGTACTAAAGAAGCTATAAGCGTTGTGATATTTCCATCTACTATACCACTTAAAGCTTTGTTAAACCCTTTGTCTACCGCAGAACGAACACTTTTATTTACACTTAGCTCTTCTTTTATCCTTGTAAATATAATAACATTTGCGTCTACTGCCATACCAATTGATAAAATTATACCTGCAATTCCAGGTAGCGTCAGAGTTGATTCTATAAGGCTTAGAGTTATAATAATTAATGTAACATATAATGTTAGAGCCAAATCTGCAGCAATCCCACTAACTCTATAGATTATTAACATATATATTAATATCGTAACAAAACCTATTATGCCAGCTCTTAGGCTTGCATTAAATGCATCCATACCAAGTTTTGCACCCACTCCACTAGATGAGATTGGAGTTAATGCAAACGGTAAAGATCCCGCTTCTATTCTACTTGCTAGTTGCTTAGCTTCTGCATCTGTAAAGCTACCCGAAATCATAGATTCTCCATTTCGTATAACATCATTTACTATAGGAGCACTTATTATTTCGCCATCTAACTTTATAATTATAGGCTTACCTATATTATTTTCTGTAGCTGTTTTAAACAACTGAGTACCCTCATTATCTAATTTTATGGAAACTACTGGTTGATTACCTAAACCTGTATCTGCTAGTTGTCCTGTAGCTTTTTCTATATGTTTGCCTTCTAAGACTACATTTCCACTTTCATCTTCAAAAGTTAAAAGTGCAGTAGCTCCAATACTAGATATAGCTTCTTGAGGGTCTTCGACTCCAGGAATATTTACACGAATTCGATTAGTTCCCTCAATTGATACTTCAGCTTCTGTATAATTTTCTTTATCCAGCCTAATTTGTATCATGGCTACAGCAGCCGACATATCTTCAGCAGACGGATTATCAGTTTCTGCTTCATATACAATATTTACCCCGCCTTGCAAGTCAAGCCCCAACCTTATATTGCTGTAAGATAATAATTTATCCGAACCAAATCCATAATATGCAAGATATGCACTAATAACAATCACACATAATATAGCAACCATATTTAAAATGGCTTTCATCTGATTTCCTCCTAATAAGTAGATTTATAACTAATTATAAATTAGTCGTCAAGGTTATTAGCCTTTACTTGCAATTAATCCAATCGCACATTCTAATCTACTTTTTTGCAATTCACACCCCACATCATAAGTCCCGTTAATCGTTCCATTAAAATTATATGAATTGGCAGCACACCCTCCGCTGCAATAAAACTTAGCAAAACATGAAGTGCAGTCTTCTTTTTGGTATACGTTACAACTGCTAAACTCATCTCGTTTAACTGTATTAATAACTCCATTAAAAACATCACCCATTTTAAATTCATCTATGCCTACAAATTGATGACACGGATATAAATCTCCTTCAGGAGTAACAGCTAGATATTCTGTCCCCGAACCACATCCAGCGAGTCTCTTATATACACAGGGTCCGCCGCTTAAATCAACCATAAAATGAAAAAAGTTAAAACATTCCCCAGTTTGATTATACCTTGATAACATTTCTATAGCCAATTTTTCATATTCATAACTTAATTTTTTAATATCTTCTTGTTCTAGAGCATATTCTTTATCCGGAGTTGTTACAACAGGCTCTATAGATATTTCATTAAATCCTAAATTAGCCATATGCAATACATCTTCTGAAAAATCCAAATTATTTTTTGTAAACGTGCCACGTATATAGTATTGCTTATTACCACGCTTTTCAACAAGCTTTTTAAATTTAGGCAATATTATGTCATAACTTCCTTTGCTGTTACAAGTAGGTCTCATCATATCATTAATTTCACGTCTGCCATCAAGACTTAATACCACATTATACATATTTTCATTAATAAAGTCGATTATCTCATCATTTAACAGCATACCATTTGTAGTAAGCGTAAAACGAAAATTTTTGCCCGTATCCTCTTCTATCGTCCTAGCATAAGCTACAATCTCTTTAACAACTTTAAAATTCATAAGAGGTTCTCCACCAAAAAAATCTACTTCTATATTTTTGCGGTGTCCTGAATTTTTAGCCAAAAAATCAATAGTCGCCTTACCTACCTCAAAGCTCATAAGAGAACGATCCCCATGATACTCCCCTTCACCTGCAAAGCAATATTTACAAGATAAATTGCAATCATGTGCTATGTGTAAACAAATAGCTTTTACAACAGGTGCACGATTTAAAAAAGCTGGTACTAAATTTTTATAAATATCAGGAGTATAAAGTGAATTATCTTCTATTAATGTATTAAGCTCTGCAATAGTTTCTTTTATATCAGATATTTCAAATTCTTCTTTATATTTCTCGATTATCTCCTCTTCTGAAGTAGTAGATATATCTTCAACTATTTTGTAAGAAATTTCATCCATAATATGTATAGCCCCACTATTAATGTCCATTACAATGTTATTGTTATTAAATCTAAATTTGTGTATCATAATAAATATCATCCTTTCGCTATGTTAATAATACCAAAATTGAGTACTTTTATAGATATGTAAAAAAGCTAGCAGATATTTCTACTAGCTACAGACTGTAGACGATTAAATCTAGCTCGATAAATATAAACTATAATTATTAAAATTTACTTCTATAAAAAGCATAGTTTTTGTAACAGGGTCAAGGGACGAAGTCCCTTGGAGGGGTTTCACCCCTCCACCCCGATTATAAGGATAACTCTAATAAATAACTATTTGTCAACAAACTG
>MDJN01000067.1 GCA_001995005.1 Candidatus Parepulonipiscium sp. PG-Nun2H_MBin03
TAAAAGTTTATCACCAATCATAATCTTTCCGCTACCTTGTTTCATAGCACCAAATAAGGTTTTACAAAACTCTGTTTTACCTGCACCAACTAGGCCACCTATTCCAACTATTTCTCCCTTTTTCACATTTAGTGAAATTGATTTTATAATTTGTTCTTTATCTGTTAACCCATCAACTGATAGTAAAATCTCGCCTATCTCTATCTGTTTTTTCGGATAGGATTCATCAAATTTTCGTCCTAGCATAAGTTCCACAACTTGTTTTTGGGTTAATTCTTCATCAATAATTTTTTCTGCAACAACCATACCGTCTTTCATTATTGTAATACTTTCACAAATTTCAAATAATTCATTTAATCTATGTGATATAAATATTACTCCTACATTTTGATTTTGTGAGAGTTCTCTTACAATTCTAAATAACTCTAATGTTTCTCTATTACTAAGAGGTGCCGTTGGCTCATCTAGTATTAAAAATTTGCAGTCTTCTACTACAGCTCTTGCAATCAATACCATTTGTTTTTTTGCTAATGATAATTCGCTAACCAACATTTTAACATCTATTTCTATATTTAGCTTCTTTAATATAGCCTTTGCCCTTGTATTTATCTCTTTCCAGTTAACAAAATGTTTTTTATCCATATTATTTACAATGCTATTTAACATAATGTTCTCTGCAACGGATAAGTATGGTACTAAGGCAGTATCCACTTCTTGATAAACTATTTCAATCCCATGAGATTTTGCCATTTTTGGGTTACGCAACTCTATCTCTTTGCTATCCATATAAACTTTACCTGTATAATGACTATTTACACCAGATAAAACTTTCATTAACGTAGATTTTCCAGCTCCGTTTGCACCTATTAAGGCGTGTATTTTTCCACTTTTCATTTCAAAATCTACATTAGATAACGCCTTAACTCCAGGGAATTCAATTGATATATCTTTCATTTCAAGGAATACTTCACTCATATCTGATGCTCCTCTCTTATTATACAAAAAGGAGGCTTACCCTCCTTTTTACTATCAATAATTAAAATTTCTCAGTGATATAATTATCTTAATCCTGCTAACGTATCACTAAATGCATCTGACGCTCCCCATCCTTCTACTACTTCAGATAGCGTACTCATAGTAGTATCGTCATTTAATTGAGATTTTCTAATAATCTGAGCTTCAAAATTATAAGTTTCTGGAGTTGGTTCACCAATTAATTTATTTACTAATATTCTTGCACTAACTGTACCAATCATATGAGGGTCTACAGCTGCTGTTGCAGTCCATACACTTCCTTCTTCCATCATAAGGTTTATGTCTTGGTTTGAAACGTCTATAGAAACTAGGTTAATATCAGTACGACCAGCTTCTTTTAGTGCACTATATCCTCCTTTAGCCATCTCATCCCATGAGCCCCACATAGCATCTACTGTACCTGCTGGATACTTTGGTAATACAGCGGCAACCCTATCCGCAACTTCTCCTTGAACGTTATCAAGCGTTGAAGGTCCTATCCATTCTAGCGTTTCAATTAATCCTGCATCCTCATATTCTTTATAAATTACTTGTCTTGAATCAAGTGGCGGAACACCAGGTCCGTACCAAATTTTTAGAATACGTGCTGGAGAATTTTCGGTATTTGCAATTATCTCATCTAACGATAATTTTGCAAGTGCCTCATCGTCTTGAGCAGTCGAAGTAATTCCATCAGGTATAATATTATCTGCGAATGCTGTATCAAATGCCACAATCTCCATACCTTTAGCTAATGCAGGTTCTAACATTTGAGTAGAGTATTCCGCTTTTCCATGAGATATGATAAGTCCATCATACCCTTTTTCAATCTGTTGTGCCACAAGCTCTTGAAATCTTGCATCATCTCCGTTTGAGATAAACGTATCTACAGTATAACCTAATGCATTACCTTCTGATACCGCACCAGCTAGAAATTGTGTAGTATGGTCATCGGATGGTAAATTTCTTATTACGGCAATACTTCCCCTGTTTTCAGATGCTGTACTTTGCGGAGCCTGCTCAGCTTGTTCATTAGTACTAGGGCTCGGCGTTTCACTAGGTGCTGGGGTATCTGATGAAGATGACGAGCACCCTGCCATAAGTGATAGCGTTGCTACTGCTAGAAAAAATTTTCTCATAATAAAATCCTCCTTTAATTAAAACATAGTTTTACTTTTCCCATAAATATTATTAATATGTACGGGTTGTGGACAATTAATTCCTAAATACTTCTAAAATTAGGACTAACTATTCAAAAATTGTTTAGTTTCTACTGGTTTACTAGTAAACTTTGTACGAAAATATAAGTTATATTATAACATACTTTACAAATAATTACAAAGATAATTTAATCTAGGCTATAAGTTTCAATAATATTTCATTTCAATCTCTTCGGCCTAATCTTAAAATTGTTTTCGTAATTTCTCTATTAATAATTTATTATATCATCTATAAATACTTTCCTCGAATAATTCTTTTGTATATTTTCTATTTGTGATTGTATAGCTAAATCATATAATTCTGTTCCACGGATTGTGTTCCAATAATAGTGTGCACATGGATTATATTGCGGGTAGTGCCAAGGCTTAAATTCACCTATATAATGAACTATTTTGGGATTTTCCCTCGCCTCTATATATTGATTATACCTATCAATCGGAGCATATTTTGATATTAAATCTAGGTCATTGGAATGCATAATATTATAAGTAGGATGAATTAAATATATTTCACCTTGATAGTATTTATTTAATACGTGTTCATCATGATTATAAATAGTACACTCTTCTAGTAATAGTTCATACGAAATATATTTGTTTATATTTTCTAAGTCAAACACTAAAACTCCACTACCGAAAAAATTATATAAATTTTTAATACCTAGTTTTTTAACTAGATAATTTTTTTCAGTTATATTTCTAATACTATCTATAGTGAAAAATATAGCTCGTCCTGCTCCTAATAAAAACCCTTTTAAATCAATTCACAATATCATACTTATTTTCTACCCTTGAACTATTAATTATAGATAATATAGTAGCTGCACAGTATGGTGCATAGTCATCATTACATGATAGTACTATTACTTTATCACAATCTTCAAATGCGGGAGCAATTAAATCTATCTCACTCATTATCTCACTCTTTTCTAAATTTATTTATTGGAATAATAGTATATGATGTAAATTTTAATGTCAAGTCTTACAATATATTGATAATTTTCCTAGTAAATTAATTTAACTGCTCCAATCTGCAGGATAAGTCACATATATAAATCTTGCATAATTAGGCACACTAAACTGTATCTTAGAATTTTTAGGTATTAATATCAGCTCCCCTGCTTTTGCAGTTACTACCTTATCTTCGCTAATAATACTTAACTCGCCTTCAATAACATAATCTATTTCATCATACCCTAATTCCCACGCAAAAGTAGTTTCTTTCATTTCCATGATACCACAACCTAAACGTGGACTTTCTTCTAATGTAAACAAGTCTTTTGTATATACAATATCATCTTTATTTCCCGTATCTAGTCTATTTTCTTCCCCAACTTTTACAGTATCTAACTTAACAGACATTACACCTTGCGGTGCAATATCCCTTATAAAATCAGCCTTACCTGCTAATTGTTGAACTACTATTTCTCTAATTAGTTTCTCTAACATTCCTACATTTATATCCATAATTACCTACGTCCTCTTTTTAATGTGTTATTTGCGATAACTATAGCAAGCATTACAGCAGTAATTCCTCCTACTAACTTACCTACTATCATCGGAAAAATCATATCTGGGTTAAATCCAGCGGTAAACCCTAGATGGTCTCCAAATACAAATGCTGCCGATACAGCAAACGCAACATTTAGAATTTTCCCTCTATCATCCATATCTTTCATAATACCAAACATAGGTATACTATTTGCAAGACTCGCCACAAAGCCAGCTGCCGCTGCATCATTTACACCTAAAACTTTTCCTAGTGCCATTAGAGGTTTACTGAACACTTTTGTAATCACCGCAACCAATGGAAATGCCCCTGCTAATACTATGGCAATACTAGCAACTACTTCAAAGCCTTCAAAAATCGAATCCATACCTGGAATTACTACAAATCCTGTTAATTCCTCTATTATACCCGCTGCAAGTCCTACTGTAATTACAGCTACTACAAATTTACCAAAGTACGTAAACCCTACAACCATAGCCGACTCAAATTTCCATAATCCTATAGCAATTATTATTGCAATTATAATAATTGGTATCAAGTTACTGACTACCATCATTAACGGAAACCCTGCAACCAACCCTCCTACAAATGAACCTATAGGTATAGTGATTACACCAGCTAATACTCCAGTTGCAAGGAACTTACGGTCTTTTTCTTCTATAATACCCAGAGCTACTGGTATAGTAAATACAATAGTAGGTCCTAACATAGCCCCTACTATTAATCCACCAAATTCACCAGCTTGCGGGTCTATAGCAAGAGCTGCTGCAAGAGGAGCTCCACCCATATCATTTGCAAGTATTGACCCCGCAAACATAGCAGGGTCAGCTCCCAATACGCCAAATAACGGTACTATAATCGGCTCTAAAAGATTTGAAAGAACTGGAGCTAATGCGATAATCCCTACCATTGACATAGATAAGGCTCCTATCGCCATAATCCCTTCTTCAAATTTTTCACCTAATCCAAATCTTCCGCCAATTATATAATCAAGTGCACCCAACACCGCAAAAGCTACCATAATATAAATAATTATCTCATTAATACTCATACGTTACCTCCATTTACATTTTCGTTAATTTCTATAGAATCAACTATACCTATAACCGCCATATCTACTGGAGCATTTTCGTTTCCTGTTGCATGTCTTGCTCCCGTGCCTCTAGAGACCAAAACTAAATCATCTACTCCAGCTCCTATAATATCAGTTGCCACTACTATATCATCTTTTTCCTTATACTTATCTTGCAAGATTTTTAAAACTACAAGTTTTTGTCCTCTTAAGTTCTCATCTTTTTTTGTAGCCCAAACACTGCCTATAACTCTACCTATTTCCAAAATATTTCTCCCTATATTCTTATGATTTTTAAATTATTACTGCGTATTGTATCTTTTGCTAATGGTGTAATAATACATGTTCTTTTAATATTGATACTTGCTCCTCTTGATATACTAATAACATCGCTATCTCTTAATAATTTAATGTTTGTTAAGTCAACAGCATTAGACGATAATACTGGAGTAGCAGTTTTTTCGCTATTTATATGTGTATTTTCAGTCATATTATAAATTTGGTCTACAGAACTAATCACGTTAACTCCAAATTGTTTTAGTTTTTCCTCACAGCTTAGATAGTGTGAGTATAGTAATGTATTATTAGTATACTTTCTATATTCAAATGCACTCTCTAAAATAAATACTTGCTTAGAGTTTAATAATGTTTCTAGTATAAATCTATCTTGCTCTGTACTAGCACTGCCTATTGCAAGTTGTGCAAGGCTTGATATATCTAAGTTTGTGACCAAAACTCGCTCTGCTTGCATCTGAGCCGAATACTCTACAAAGCTTATATTTCCAATATTATTTAGGCCATCCATTTTTCCTATTACTACAATATCATCTTGTTTAGTAATGCGTTTCATTACTTCTTTTAATATAGCTTGAACTAATTCTTCCACTTGCAATATCCTCCTCTAGTATTGTTTTGCCACACATTTAACCATCATGATCCAAAATGCAGAAGATAATCTATTTAGAGCTTTTATTATATCTGCCCTTTCTACTGTATTATATTGATCACTAAATGCCTTATACGCAATAAGTTCTACCTCTCGTACCTTAGTCCTTAACTTATTTAAACCTATAACCATAGCTCCTTGTGTATAATCTGGTAAAAAATGAGCTATGCCATAATATTTATTCGTATGGTGTGAATGTTCTCTAATTTCTGCTGAGTTTAAACCTAATAACGTAAATTCGCCTACTGGTTTGCCTCCAACTTCACATTTTAGTAATTTTCTTGTAAATAGTAATATTTCTTGTAAATCTTCTACTAGTTTGGATTTATCTAAAACGTTAACTTGCATAGACAGTATATCAGCTTCTAAACTGTCTATTGCACCTCTAAAGGCTATACGAGGATGGTCTTTAAATACTAGTGTATCTCCTCTAAGATGGGTCATATACTCTGGTTTTTCATCTAATATTGCTCCAAATAGAGTTTTAAATTGAGTGGGCACTTCAATAGGTGTGGTTTCTACTTCATTTGAGTTTATATATTTTATAGTTATATTCTTATCGGATAAATACGTTTTAGCAGATGGAGTTATAATTTGCTCTTTGTCTAAGTATAGTATATCTGTTATTTTGTTGTCTCGTACCATGTTACGTACACTAACTTCTGTTAAAACCGACATAGTCTCCTCCTTTAAAATTAACAAAAAGGGTTAGCTTTTAGCTAACCGTTTTAGTGTGGTAAGATTACATCTACTTCTTGATGAGGACGAGGTATTACATGAACTGATACAAGCTCTCCAACTCTGTCAGCGGCTGCTGCCCCCGCATCTGTTGCAGCTTTTACTGCTCCCACATCTCCTCTTACCATTACCGTAACTAGCCCAGAACCTATTTGTTCTTTACCTACTAAAGTTACATTAGCTGCCTTTACCATAGCATCTGCTGCCTCTATTGCTCCTATTAATCCTCTTGTTTCAATCATACCTAATGCATTTGTATTTGCCATTTTAATTATCTCCTTCGTTTATTGTAGTTTGATTTATAATTAATTCAATTAATTCCTCTTTATTTGCAGATTTTAATTTGTTTGCTGATATTAAGAGTTTTTTGTTCTTAATATATCCTCTTATTTTATTTAGTGTAAATTTACGTAACTGGTCTTTTAGCTCAGCGTATGGTAACGACTTATTATTTACTACATCAGATATTTCACGAGGTAATACTACCATAACTTCAGGGGCCATTTCTTCAACAATTTCTATCTCATTTATCGGAATCTCATCTACTATAGTTATTATTGTTTCTATAACCTCATCTGTATCTATAACATCATCAACTGTCATTTCCTCGCCCTTATATTTTTCTGCAGATACTAAGGCTTCATCATCTGTGCTAGGATTTTCAAACATCATTGATATACCGTTACTTGCTCTAGCAATTACTGTCTTATCCCGTAACACTCCTACTCTTTCTGCCGTTTCTGCTGCTGATTCTACCGCCGCATTTATTGCTCCAACATCTCCTGTTAATATTATAGTAACTATACCGCTGCCTACTTTAGTTACTCCAACCAAGCGTACATCTGCACTTTTTAGTGCTGCATCTGTCGCACACACTGCTGTCACAAAACCAATTACTTCAACAAGACCTAATGCCTGCATCTGCTATATATCTTTCGGATTGTCAGCTACCGCACGTACTGCCTCTGCAAAAGCAGTACACGCCGCCTGACAAGCAGATTGTGACCCTGTTAATAAACCTCCGCCAAAGTTCGTTTCAGATGGTGGACCGAAAAATTCTGTCAGTTCAACATCTGCAGCTTTCATTGCTGCATCTAGTGCATATATAGCCTCAAGGGGTGGTGCAATTAAATATGCTAGTGCATCACCTTCTTTAATTCCTGCTACTTGCGATAAGTAGCTACCTGTTCTCGATACGGTATGTGCATAATATACAATAGAATCATCTTCATTTGCACTTACAAAGTATGAACCATTTTCCATAAAGTTTAGTATAGAATGCAGTCCACTCTTTACTTCTGCTGGACTTGGTCCTCCTATTATTCCTATAACTTCACCAGCCAATTTTGTTGATGCATTTCCTGCACCTGCATACATAGATTTTGCATATACTACGTCTACATCTGCATCTTTTGTCGCCTCGTCTAATGCAGTATATGTTACATCATCCATATCAGCTGTAATTATTCCTAAACTTTTATGCCTCTCATTTAGCTCTAATTTCGCTGCAAGTGTTGGACTTACATTTGATATAACACGTACACCCAATACGTTAGGGCGTATCTTATCGTTTTTCATCGACATTTCTCCTTTACTTTAAATCTATTCCAGAAGCTTTTTTCTCAAGCATTTTCTTTATAAGCTCTGCTGTATGAGCACCTGCTTCAACTGCTGTAGTTCCACCTTTGTGAATATTAGAAATTACAGTCCTTTTAGCTTCTGCTATACCAAGCTTTGGTTTATATGCGATATATGCTGACATAGATTCTGCAGTAACAAGCCCAGGCCGCTCTCCAACCAACATGCATATTACATCTGCATCTGTTATCTCTCCTACATCATCCATTGCTCCAACTCTAGCATATTTTACAAACAAAACCTCTCCTGTTTCAATGCCATATCCTTGTAAACCTTGTTTAATCGCTGGTAACATATTTTCTACATTCGCCTCTATTGCCGAAGAAGATAAACCGTCTCCTACCATCAATATAACTTTTGGACTATTTGGATATACACTTTTAATTACTTTTGCTGTATCTGCTGCAAATCTTCTACCCAAGTCAGGTCTTGTTAAATATTCATCTTTATCTTTGCAAAGAGTTTGTACAAATACAAAATTATTTTTCTTAATAAATTCTTCTGACACATCTGTAAATACCGCATCTTGTGCCGCCGCATGGTCTGCACGCACTCGCAACATACTAATTGTGTTATATCTTGCTCCAGCTTTCCCTAGGCCTAATCTTGCTGGAGTTTTTGATTTCATATCCAGATATGCTTCTTTGTTACGAGCGTCTTTTACTAAAAATTGTTTTTGTAAATCAGTTTGTGTTATATCCTCTATATATTGCCCATCATCAACATTAGTCGGTTGATAATTTACTTGTTGTTCTACATAATTTGTTACTTGAGGTATAGTGTCTACTGGTGTACTCTCACCTGTTACCATTTTTGATACCAATTGTTCAATCATCTTTTTTAAGTCTTGTTCATTCACAGGTTTGTTCCTCCTATCTTAAAATAATAATGACGCATCTCCTGCCCTATTAGTTAATCTTCCGTATTCATCCACAAATCCCATTTTTACTAACCATTTATGAAATGGCTCTATTGATGTTAAATTAAACATTTCTCTAAGAGCTGCTGTTTCATGATAACCTGTACTTTGGTAATTTAACATTACATCATCCCCATGAGGTATCCCCATAAAATAATTACACCCTGCAGCAGTCAATAATACAGATAAATCTTCAATACTATTTTGATCCGCTTTCATATGATTTGTATAACATGCGTCAACTCCCATTGAAATTCCTGTTAATTTACCCATAAAATGATCTTCTAGCCCTGCTCTACTTACTTGTCGACCATCATATAAATACTCTGGCCCAATAAACCCAACTACCGTATTTACTATAAACGGGTCAAATCTTTTCGCAAAGCCGTAACATCTTGCCTCCATGGTCAGCTGATCTGTATCCGCATGGGCTTCTGAAGATAATTCGCTACCTTGTCCTGTTTCAAAATACATTACATTCGGCCCTTCTGCAGTCCCTTCTTTTAACACCAGTTGCCTAGCTTCTTCTAGCGTTTTCGCATCAAAACCAAAGGCTGTATTACCTTTTTCAGAACCTGCAATAGACTGGAATATTAAATCTGTTGGTGCACCTTTTTTAATGGCATCCACTTGAGTATTAACATGTGCTAATACACAAATTTGAGTCGGAATTTCAAACTTTTGTTTAATTTCTTCAAATCTTTTTAACACCCTCACCACGCTATCTGTAGTGTCATCAACTGGGTTAAGCCCAATTAATGCATCTCCGATACCAAACGTAAGCCCTTCTAATACAGATGCTAAAATTCCATCTGGGTCATCTGTCGGGTGGTTTGGTTGTAATCTCGCCGATAAAGTACCTGCTTTACCAATTGTAGTATTACAATGTTTTATAACTCGAATTTTTCTTGCCCCATAAATTAAATCCATATTTGACATAAGCTTAGTTACTGCAGCTACAATCTCTGATGTAATGCCTCGTGATGCACGTGAAATCATCGCACCTGTTGTATCTTCGGATAATATCCATTCTCTAAATTCCGCAACGGTGAAATTTTTAAATTCGTCAAAAATACGCTCGTTTACGTCATCTTGGATTATTCTTGTAACTTCATCTTGCATTCCAACTTCGTCGCCCCAACTGGATCTGCAGCCTTTTCGATATCAAAAATGACTATTGTTGAACATGGATCAATCGCTAATGTGACTTCTTGCTCGGATTCTTCATCGACAACAACTGATGGTTCGTCTGTCATTGACTCTAGCATAATCTCTAGTTCTCGTGCTTCTTCTACGAGAGTCTCTCCTTCCATCTTCATTTCCAATGTTTTTGCACGAGTCGCCTCGATTTCCCATTTCATG
>MDJN01000068.1 GCA_001995005.1 Candidatus Parepulonipiscium sp. PG-Nun2H_MBin03
AGAGCGTAGAGCTGTCTTGGTTATCTATAATATATGTAAAGTTAGTATTCTGGGGACAGATAGCAATAGACGTTGGTACTATATTTTGATTTTTGACCATGTATCTATGACTTTCTGGTATGTTTTGATTTATGAGCATTAAGTCGTATTGCGAGGCGCCTTTTTGATCTAGTAGCAGTAAGTAAGGTGTATTTAATATAAAAAAGTTGCTTTCTAAAGATGTAACGTTGTGGAGAAATATTTTTTCCTGGGTTTTGTAGTCCTGCCTGTATAGTCCATAAAATAAACCGTGTTCATCGGGTTCAATATAGAAATTAACATAACTTGTAATATTGTTAGATGTATATGCGGGTTCGAATATTCTAAATGCATCAACTATAGTTAGTTGTGCCAGTGTAAATTGTTCGAGTAACATTTTTTGTAAATTGTTTGATAAGGTAATTACACCTTGATCTACCACGTAAGCTTGAGTAAAATCAGAATTAAAAGATATTTTGCAGCCCAAATCATCTATAAATGATAAATAAGCCGATAGTGAGAATATGTCGCTGTGATAGTTTGTAATACTTTCTTTTGCTCCCCATACTACTGTATTCCATAAATCGGTTAAAATAGTTTCGTTGGTAATGTGTATTTCTGTGGAGGCGTTTATTGTAAGTAGTTCTGGGTGACTAGGATGAATACTTTCTATTAATTGTGATATTGAACTGTTATAATAGCCTAAATACGCATCACTGACAAATAAATTTTTGTTATTTATAGTTTGATTGGTGACTAAAATATCAACTGTACCTTCGTATGATGATAAAACTAATTTGTAGCCGCTAGATTGAGGTATTGTTTTGTAATTCCAAGCAGATTGAGGTTCGCTTAATGATAGTAATTCTATCCATTCTTCAATTTCACCTGGTTCAGTGATTTCTAGTATAAATTGTTCGTAAGTATTTGTGTAAGAATAAATTTCTATTTTGTATGTACTTTGGATGTTTCTTTGTAAAAATAGATTTTGTATTGGTGTAGTTATAGTGCTAAAGTTTGTTGACGATAAAAATACGATTGTAAGGCCTGTGAGTATCATGTGTAATTTTACTCGTTTGTTTGCTTTATCTACTATGTAGGCGATACACATCATTATAGCTCCTAGGGGGATGGTAAAGCCTAGTATAATAGAGTGAATACTGCTAAAGAATAAGTATGCAATGCATTTAAAGAAATATAGTGGCTCCCGTCTTTCTTGTTGCATTGGTATGCTGCTTACTTGTTTTAATATTAATATTAGTACGAATAGACTTTTCATTGGTTACCTCCTTTTAAATAATGGGCTCTATAGAAAATACATAATGTTTTGTATAATAGAATACAGGTAAAAATAATGGTTTAAAGGGTACTATTAATTGTAGATGAAATATATATTCTTTGTTATTCATATAACTTAATGAATATTTTGGTTTTACTTCAAATGAAAAAGTTGATATTTTTGAGTTTCCTTCGAATAATATATATTTTTCAATTTCGGTTGGTAAGAAAATTTTAGAGATATCTAAATTATTATATGTATCTGAGGTAAAGTACATCCAATTTTCTTCGGAACCTTCTTCGTAAATTAGTAGGAAGTATTCGTCATGGGGGATGTCTAGGGTGAATGTTATTTTTTGCATTTCTGTATTGTAGTCTGTGGAGCTAATGTTTATAGAGACGTTGGCTAGGGGGGGTGTATAAAATCTTATGGTGAACATGTATGTTGTGAGTATGGCAATTATTAATAAACCTAAATTAAATGGGTTATATAAAAAGTTTTTTAGCATATTATTTCTCCTTATGTGTTGATTTTTTAGTAGATTAGGGTTTATAATAGATATGTAAATAAAGTGCCAAAATATACTAGATTTATTATTTTGGTTACAGTATATTTATACTGATGATTTGCATTTTGACTTTATATGGGTTATAATAAATATGTATTTTGTTGAGATGCTAAATACTTTATAAAAGAAATGTTAGATAGATTAGTAATAGTTACTAATTTAGTTTGTCAAGGAGGTTTTGTATTGATGGAAAATTCACTGGATGTTAGGGTTGTGTCTATAGATTTAATTGAGCCGAATGAAAATCAGCCAAGAACAAAATTTGATGAGAGAGATTTGCGAGAGTTGATGCAATCTATTGTAGAGAAGGGGATCATTCAACCGCTTGTTGTTAAGCCTATTGGAGATAAATTTCAAATTATTGCGGGCGAAAGACGGTTTAGAGCTGCTAGGATGGCGGCCTTGAAGGAGGTGCCAGTTCTTGTTAAGAATGTATCTGAGCAGGTTGAATATGAAATTGCATTAATTGAGAATGTACAACGTTCGGATTTGAATGTTATGGAGTTGGCTGTGGCGTATCAGTCTTTAATGGATGAATTTGATTTATCGGCTGAGGATATTGCGGTTAAGATTGGTAAATCGAGGTCGATGGTGGCTAATACGGTTAGATTAAATCAGCTGTCTTGCTATGCACAGGAAAAACTTTATCAAGAAGTGATTAATTTTGGACATGCTAAGGCGATACTTTCTATAAAAGATAAGGTGCTACAAGATGAGCTTGTTGATGAAGTTATACAGTATTCGATGAATGTGAGGGATACTGAGCAGCGTGCGAAGTATATTGGTAAGGGAACTAGTAAACGTAATAAGGGTGGTGCTGGACTGAGTCCTTTTTATAGGGAAGCGCAGGAAACATTGCAAGAGGTGTTGGGAACTAAGGTAACTGTATTTGCACCTAATAAAAAGGGGAAAATTGAGATAGAGTATTATTCAGATGAGGAGCTTGAACAGATTTTGGAAATAATTAAACGGTAAAGGAGTTTAGGAAATGCAATATTTAGTACAGTCGGTAACGCTTTATGAATCTTATGTTGTTTTAGGAGTTTTATTTGTAAATGTGGCACTGTTTTTGTTAGTTGTGGGGTTGATGGGTAAACTTAATAAAGTGCAGAAGAAGTACCAGTTGTTTATGAGGAAAGAAAATTTAGATTTGGAAGAGTTACTGAGTACTAATGCATCTAAGATGGATGTGTTAAATTCACAGATGTTGCAGAATAAGACTTTGATGGAAAATTTGGAGCATCGTATGAATACTAGTTTGCGGAAAATTAGTGTAACTAGGTATAAGGCAATTCAAAATGTAGGGTCAGATTTATCGTTTATTGTAGCGTTATTAGATGAGAATAACACTGGTGTGGTGGTGAATGGTATTTATAGTCGAGATGGTTCCTATACGTATGCTAAGCCTATTGTTGAGGGGCAGTCAAATTATGTATTATCTGATGAAGAGGCACAAACTTTAGCGGATGCGATGAAAAAATCTTGACTTTGAAAGTAATGAATATAAAATAGTTTATGAGAATAATATGTAGGTAGTTCTGTGTGTATGGTTATGCAAGTAGGTGTTTGTATGTGTAGGTAGTTCCACGTGAAACCTTGAGAATAAAGGGATAGCTAAGTTTGTGCGGAATGTAAGAGAGGAGGAAGTTGTCTAATTGAGGCAACTGAAAAGAGTATGTTGATGAGTAAATTATTGGGTGAAAGATTCAAAGAAAAGCCAGGAGAAGCTAGTTTTGCTAGTCATATATTTTTGTTAAGAGGGGGATATATAAGGCAAGTAGTGAATGGGATTTTTACGATGTTACTGCCGGCTGTTAGAATGAAAGCTAAAATTGAGAATATTATTCGAGATGAGATGAATAAAATTGATGGTCAAGAAGTATTATTTCCGGTAGTTTTATCTGGTGAACTGTGGCAAGAGTCGGGACGATTTGATGCAGTGGGAAATGAGTTGTTGCGAATGAAAGACCGTACGGGTAAAGACCTGCTACTAGCAATGACGCATGAGGAAGCATGTGTCCACTTGG
>MDJN01000069.1 GCA_001995005.1 Candidatus Parepulonipiscium sp. PG-Nun2H_MBin03
AAGGTAGTCATGTTATTATAATTTATGATATGCCAATTATATATGAGTACTTATATAAAGTACAACAGAGGTTTAATCAAGCTGAAGGGCTAACTCTATGTGCGTTAGAGCCTGTGCTTTTATGGTATATCTATAATAAAGGAATTGCAAATGGTACAACTGTTGTGTTGGAAGGTACGTTTTACACTTATGAAAATATGCAATTAACTCAAATTGAAGAAGAGGAAGACATGGAGTATACTATAATTCCTGTGAAGGAATGTGCGAAGATGATATTAGTAGACGAAGCTTTGGAAAAATTAGAAGAGGCTCCGTTTGATGAAAATATAAAAGATAGTTTGAGAGCTATATTAGTGCCCAATCAAAATGGTACATCTGGAGTTTTTGAAACTTGTTATGTATTATCGCCCGCAACAATTCGGTTAAACCCTGAGGATGCATCAAACTTTTTGGATGTAAATGATGTTCTAGTAAAAGAAAGTTTAGTAAAAGATGGCTCCACCGTAAAAAAGGGTGATGTATTGTTTGAATATACGCATGAGGTAACGAAATGGTTTGGGAAGAAGCAAAAAAGTACTATTGCAAAAATAAGTGAAAGCGATGGAATAATAAAATTTACTCCTCGAGCAAATACAGATAATATTTGGGCTAATAAAGAAGACATATTAGCTATTATAAAACCATAATGGGGTGGAAAATCAGAGTCCCACCCCAAAATCAAGTTTTTAGGCTTTACCAATTGAGCCAAACAACTCCATTTTTTCTTTAACAGTATCTTTAATAGCTTGGAAACCAGGAGCTAATAACTTACGAGGGTCAAACCCTTTACCAGACTGATCTTTACCCTCTTCAATATACTTACGAGTAGCAGCAGCAAAAGTAAGTTGACATTCAGTATTAACATTAATTTTAGAAACTCCTAGCGAAATAGCTTTTTTAATCATTTCCTCAGAAATACCAGTACCACCATGAAGAACAAGAGGCATATCACCAGTTAACTTTTGAATATCATCAAGTGCATCAAAGGCAAGACCAGCCCAATTATCAGGATATTGACCATGAATATTACCAATACCAGCAGCTAACATATCCACGCCAAGATCAGCAATTTGTTTACATTCTTGAGGGTCAGCAACTTCACCTTTACCAACAACGCCGTCTTCCTCACCACCGATAGAACCAACCTCAGCCTCAATAGAACTACCTTTTCCATGAGCTATAGCAACAAGTTCTTTAGTCTTAGAGATATTCTCATCAATAGGATAATGAGAGCCATCAAACATTACTGAAGAAAAACCAGCGTCAAGAGCTTTTTGTGCACCATCATAACTACCATGGTCCAAATGAACAGCAACAGGCACAGTAATATTTTGGTCTTTAATCAACCCATTAACCATTCCCATAACAGTATTATAACCGCCCATATATTTACCAGCACCCTCAGAAACACCAAGAATAACAGGCGAATTATTTTCTTGAGCAGTAAGAAGAACAGCTTTAGCCCACTCTAAATTATTAATATTGAATTGCCCAACTGCATACTTACCTGCTTTAGCTTTTTTTAACATATCAGTAGCTGAAACTAACATATTTAATACCTCCAATAATTTTATAGTATGATACAATACATAGTGTGTCCCTAACAACTAAATATTATAACATATAAAAACCAACTGGTAAATAAAGTAAATAGCCCGAAAAGTTAATTCCGCTCATATGCATAGATTGGAGAAATCTTGAAATACTAAAAAATATACTTATATAAGGAGGTAGTATGTGTATATATATAAAACTATACAAAAAATCTATTGTAAGTGAAAAAGATATAATTACAATTAAGGATTTAGCGGAAGTTATGGCTCCTAGCCAAAAAGTAATTCACAAAGTGCAAAAGCTAGTAGTGCTGCAAATAAAGGAAGCTAAAACAGCTAATTATTTAATAACTATTACAGATATTTTAAAAATAGTACAGCATGCTTATCCCGAAGAACAAATTATGCCCCTAGGTGAAGTAGATGCCGTATTGCAATACTCACCAACTAAGCCAAAGCACAACAAAATTGTGGAATTTTTTAAAATTTTAATAGTTGCCGCAATAATATTCGCAGGGTCTACAGTAGCAATTATGGCGTACCAAATTGATACTGCTTTCGAACGAACTCTATCCACTCTAAATAAAATTTTTACAGGATATATAGACCCCGACCCGCTCTGGATAACAATTCCGTACTCAATAGGAATGCCTATTGGAGTTATGTTGTTCTTTAATCATATAGGAACAAAAAGATTCTCCGATGACCCGACTCCGATTGAAATAGAAATCGAAAAATATGAGGATTCATTAGAGTCCACTATATTGGATGATTTAACTAATAAGAGGCGAAATGGGGAAGGTGATAAATAGTGGTAGGAAAATTGCTTTGTATAATATGGGGCCTAAGTGGTGGAATAACAGTATCAGCGGGCATATCAGCATTTATAACTGCTATGGGTGTAATACCTAGATTGTTACAAAAATATCAAATAGAAACTCACTGTCTAACTGTAACAACTGCGGCAATACTAGGGACACTATTTGGTACAGTAGCGTGCTTCTATGATTTTTATATCCCACTACCAAAAATAGGTATAGCGACATTTGGGTTATTTATTGGAATTTTTGTAGGTTGTTTGGCAGGAGGATTAACGGAAGTTCTAAATGTTTTTCCGGCAGTAGGAAGACGGTTAAGTATATCTAAAGGGGTAAAATTATTTATCTTAATGTTTGCACTTGGAAAGTTAGTGGGGGCATTGTATTACTGGCTATACCCAGGATTTATAAGTATATAGAAAAGGAGTGGAAATATGCAAGATGTAAACAGTTTAAAAGGACAGTATGAGGATATTATAAAAGAACATTCTCCAAAAAATTTTTTGTTTAAAAACATGTTTCGTGCGTTTTGGGTAGGGGGAACAATTTGTGCTATTGGACAATATTTTTTAAATTTATATAGTTATATGGGATTTAATCAAACGCAGGCAAGTAGTGCTACAACGGTAACGCTGATTTTCTTTGCAGCAGTTCTTACAGCACTGAATATTTATGATAAAATTGGAAATTATGCAGGAGCTGGAAGCATTATCCCGATTACAGGATTTGCAAACTCGATGGTTAGTGCTGCTATGGAATATAAGCGTGAAGGCTTTGTTTATGGGATGGGAGCTAAGTTGTTTAGCATAGCGGGGCCGGTAATTGTATATGGAACTATTGGTAGTATTATAGTCGGTTTAATTTATTATATTTTATGATGGAGGTGTAAAATGGCACAGCATATAGGCAAGC
>MDJN01000070.1 GCA_001995005.1 Candidatus Parepulonipiscium sp. PG-Nun2H_MBin03
ATCTGCATATATCCTTTTAAATAAACTATCATTGTTTTGTGGATGTACTTTTGGTACTTGGGGTTCAGCTAATCTTTTCATTTGTTTATTCTTATCCTCCATCCTATATCACCTCCTTCTACTTTTGACTTTACCCTCATTTTTTTACTTCCTTAATAATATATCTCTATTGTTATTACTATAGTTTTTTCTTAATTATACGATAATTATAACATCTCGCAAGAGTAAATTCCTCAAATACTTTAAGTTTAAGTAAGGATTATATAAAATATTAGTCCGCAGGAAAATAGTTCTAATATACCGTCAAAAAATTTCTTGTAATTCCGGATAAATTGATATAAAATAGTACCATGTTAAGGGCTATATTTATTTTAAGGAGGACTAAGTTAATGATACAGAGCAAGTATAAAGACAATTATAAAATGTATCCTTTGTCAATGGAGATTTTTTCGGACACTACCACACCTATTAACGTTTTAAAAACGTTAAGCGAGGTTAGCAACAATTTTTATTTATTAGAAAGTGTTGAGAATGAGGAAAGCATAGGTCGCTATTCTTTTTTAGGGTTTGACCCTATCTTAAATATAAAGTATAAAACAAGATTGACGACCGTAACGCAAGGTAAAGACATAAAAACATTAGATAGCGATCCCATAGAAATTTTGCGTGAATACGTAGAAGAGTATAAGTCGCCTAGCCTTAAGGAATTGCCACCTTTTACCGGAGGTTTTGTAGGTTATATGTCTTACGAAATGATAAATTATGCCGAGCCTAAACTTAAACTTCCTATTAATATGTATAGTGATTTTGAGTTACATCTCTTCGATAAAGTTATAGCCTTTGATAATCTTAAAAAGAAGATTATTGTTATAGTTAATGTAAAACTAGATAATTTAGAAGAAAATTATAAGAAAGCACAATTAGAAATCGAAAATATAGTTAAGTTAATTAAATCTAACAAAGCTTGCTGCACTCCATCATCAAATACAACAGTACAGTTTAACTCTAATTTAACTGAAGAAAAATTCTTTGATATGGTAAAGGTAGCAAAAGACTACATCTTAAACGGGGATATCTTTCAAGTAGTGCTTTCTAGGCGATTTGAGGCTGAGTTTAATGGTAGTTTGATTGATGCATATAGAGTTCTTAGAGTAAATAATCCGTCGCCTTATATGTATTTTATCCAAAGCGACAACTTACAAATATGTGGTGCATCTCCTGAGACTTTAGTCAAAGTCGTTGATAATAAGGTTACTACATTTCCCGTAGCCGGAACAAGACCTAGGGGCAAAACTACACAAGAAGATAAAGACTACGAGATCTCTTTGTTAAACGACGAAAAAGAACTTGCAGAACACAATATGCTAGTAGATTTAGCACGTAATGACATCGGAAAAGTCTCAGAATTTGGTAGCGTTAACGTCGATGAATATTTGCAAATCCATAGATATTCTAGAGTTATGCATATCGCTTCTGTTGTTACAGGTCATCTTAAAAAAGGGTACGATGCATTTAATGCTATAAATTCATTATTACCCGCTGGCACTCTATCTGGGGCACCAAAGTTTCGTGCTTGTGAGATTATCGCTGAGCTTGAGGGAACTGCACGTGGAATATACGGTGGTGCCATTGGATATATTGATTTATCTGGAAACCTTGATATGTGCATAGCCATTAGAACTGCGATAAGTGATGGAAACAAAGTATATGTACAAGCTGGTGCAGGAATTGTACACGACAGCGTGGCAGAGCTTGAATATATTGAATGTTCTAATAAGGCTAGTGCTGTTATTTCAGCTATTACAAATGCACATACTATACTTTAGGAGGTGTCAAAAATGATATTAGTAATAGATAATTATGATAGTTTTACTTACAATTTAGTTCAGATAATTGGTGAGATAAATCCTAATATATTAGTAAAAAGAAACGATGAAATTACAGTTAACGAAGTTAAGTCTTTACATCCTACTCATATTATTTTATCACCAGGGCCAGGTAAGCCTATTGATGCAGGAATATGCGAAGAGTTAATCCTTAACATATCAGATATTCCCATACTTGGAGTATGCTTAGGACATCAGGCTATATGTGAAGCATTTGGGGGTACGATTGAGCTTGCACAAGAACTTATGCATGGTAAATCTAGTCTAATAGATATAGAAGTTAATAGTCCTCTGTTTTATGGGTTAGAGTCTAAAATTTTGGTTAGTAGATATCATTCATTGATCGGTAATAATTTGCCAGATGTTTTAGATATAATTGGTAAATCTGCTAATAATGAGGTGATGGCAGTAAAGCATAAGATATTTAACATTTATGGAGTGCAATTTCACCCAGAATCTATACTTACTAAAGACGGTAAAACTCTTATGAATAATTTTTTAAAATTATAAGCGAAAGGAATAGCATTTATTATGATTAAAGAAGCTATTAATACTTTACTTAACAAACAAGACTTACCTGACGAGATGGCCTCTTGCGTGATGCATTCTATAATTGAAGGTGCGGTTAACGAAGTACAATTGGCTACGTTTTTAACTGCATTAAGAATGAAGGGCGAGAGTGTATCTGAGATAACGGCATTTACAAACGTAATCCGTGGTAAAGCTACTAAAGTATACTCTAATAAAGATGTAATAGATATAGTTGGTACAGGAGGGGATAGCCTTGGTACATTTAATATATCTACTACATCAACTTTTGTAGTAGCAGGGGCCGGCATAAGTGTGGCAAAACATGGCGGGCGTAGTGTGTCTAGCAAAAGTGGTTCGGCTGATGTATTAGAAGCATTAGGGGTTAATATTAATCTATCTGTGACACAAACCGAAGAGATTTTACAACAAACTGACATGACGTTTATGTTCGCTCCTTTGTTTCATTCATCCATGAAATATGTGGCACCTACTCGTCAAAAGATGGGTATTAGAACAGTATTTAATATACTAGGTCCTTTATTAAACCCCGCACTTGCTAAGTATACTCTGCTAGGCGTATATGATGAGAAATTATTAGAACCTATTGCCAATGTATTATCTAATTTAGGTATCAAACGAGCATTAGTAATACATGGCAAAGATGGGCTAGACGAAGCTACTCTTACTGATAAAACCTATGTCTGCTACTTAAATAATGGAGCTATTTCTAGATTTATAATAGATCCTGTTAAACTAGGATTTAATTTATGCAACATAAGCGATTTATCTGGTGCAGATTCCTATACTAATGCACAAATTACACTTGATATATTGTCTGGCAAAGAGCTTGGGCCTAAGAGAGATATTGTCATACTCAATTCTGCATTAGCATTATATATCGTTTTGACAGATAAAACTTTAGAAGAATGTATTGAACTTGCTAAGTCTTCTATAAACAGCGGATTAGCACTATCAAAGCTGCAACAACTTATAAAAATTAGTAACGAGGAGTCTTTACATGATATTAGATAAAATAATCAACTCAACTAAATCTCGTATTGAGATACAAAAACAGCAAATACCACTAAAAACTGTGCAACAACAAGCTATAAATCTGCCTACGCCTATTAGCTTTAAAGAACACCTTAGTAACGACAACATAAGTTTTATTTGCGAAGTAAAAAAAGCTTCCCCTTCTAAAGGAATAATATCACCTGAATTTGATTATAAGCAAATAGCAGTTGACTATGAAATTGCAGGAGCTAATGCTATATCGGTGCTAACTGAGCCTGAATTTTTTTTAGGCCAGGATAAATATTTAGAAGAGATTAGTACAATA
>MDJN01000071.1 GCA_001995005.1 Candidatus Parepulonipiscium sp. PG-Nun2H_MBin03
TAAATTTATACTAAAATATTTGCAAACTTACCCAATGAGTTTTGTATATAAATGTTTTAGAACCAATAAAATAAAGTTAAATGGCAAAAAACCAAAAGGTATGGAAAAACTATGTCCTGCCGATAATATAAAAATTTTTCTTACTGATGATATGCTAGTACAGAATACAAATATCATGTTAACAGAAAAAACATTTTCAGTAATATATGAAGATGCTAATATTTTAATAGTAGATAAGCCAATAGGTGTACTGACTCAAAAGGCTCAACCAACAGATGTGAGTTTAGCCGAAGAAGTCTTGTCGTATTTGCAAGAAAACTCTATAAATGGCTTTAAACCCGCACCTCTAAATCGGCTAGATAGAAATACCTCTGGTATAGTATTGGTAGGCAAAAACTTGGTTACTGCAACAGCAATCTCATCTATGCTGCAACAAAAGCAACTTACCAAAAATTACCTTGCTATCGTAAGCGGACATATAAAAAAAGAAATTACCTTAAATGGGTACCATCTTAAAAAAAGAGGCGTAAACGAAGTGAAAATAGTAGATTTTTGCGAAAGAGATACTAAAGAAATAATAACTAAAGTTGTGCCTATTATGCAAAAAGATGATTTGACTTTAGTTGAAGTAGAACTGGTAACGGGTAAGACTCATCAAATTAGAGCTCAGTTACAACAAGTGGGCCATCCTATAATAGGCGATTATAAATATGGAGATTCTCATATAAACAATTACTTTAAATGCAAATATAACTTAACTTCGCAATTTTTATGTGCGTATAAAATTAAGTTTAATACTTGCAATAACATTTTAGCTTATTTAGAAGATAAAGTTTTCTTTGCTAATGTACCAGAAATTTTTACCACTATATTAGAAAAGGAAAAATTCATCAAAACAGGCTGATATTTTGACAAAAAATCTAGCAGATATTATATCTACTAGATTTCTAATCTTCCTTGTAATGCACGTGATAGCGTGACCTCATCTACATATTCAAGATCACTCCCCACGGGCACACCATGTGCTATTCGAGTAGTTTTTATTCCCAGAGGTTTTATAAGTTTACTAATATACATAGCAGTTGCCTCTCCTTCAATATTCGGATTAGTCGCTATTATTATTTCTGTTACATCTTCTGTTTGTAACCTTAGTAGTAATTCCTTAATCTTTATGTCATTAGGCCCAACACCCATCATCGGAGATATAGCACCATGCAATATATGATATAGACCTTTAAATTCGCCTGTACGCTCATATACCGCCATATCCCTTGAGTCTTCTACGACCATTATCATATTTTTCTCTCGCCTATCGTCTTGGCAAATTGGACACATCGTGTCATCAGTTATAGTAGTACACTTTCTACAATATGATATATTTTGCTTAGCCTCTACTATAGTTTTTGCCAGTTGTTCAACTTTTTCTAATGGCATTGAAATAATGTGAAACGCCAGTCTACCTGCCGTTTTCTGTCCAATGCCTGGTAAGCGAGATAGCTCTTCAATCAGAGCCCACATCTTAGTGCCATAATAATTATTCACTAAAACATGCCTCCCATTGGTAAGTTTCCTCCTGTAACTTTGCCCATCTCTTGTTGAGATAATTCATTCGCTTGTCTTAGAGCTTCATTTACTGCAGTTAATACCAAATCTTCTAGAGTTTCAATATCATCTGGGTCAACCACTTCTTCGTTAATCTTAATCTCTTTTATCTCACGATTTGCAGTGGCAACTACTTCTACCATTCCACCACCTGAAGTTGCACTGACTGTTAAATCTGCAAGCTTAGCTTGTGCCTCCTCCATCTGTTTTTGCATTTTTTGAGCTTGTTTCATAAGTTGTTGCATATTTGGCATACCAAAGTTTTGTCTTGCCATTTTTATTCCTCCTAATTAAATTGATGTTATTGGAAAATTTACTCTGCCTTGTAGCTCAGCTAGTGTATTTTGTGGAGCTACTTGTAAGTTCGTTTCACTTTCCTTTTTAGTAGCAACTTTAAATTCTTTCCCCCATACTTTATATAAAGCTTCTTGTATATATGAAATTGTATTTTGGGCTAATGTGGAATCTCTATCTGGATGTACAATATAAATGGTATCATCCATTACTTCTATAGAATATGTCATAACTAAACTCTTTTGCATAGGGTTTACGCTTAACTCATCCAGTACTTTATTCCAATTATCTACAATTTCCTTATATTCTGCGGGTATTGCCGGAGGTATCAAAGCTGGTGCAGGCTTTTCTACATGCTTTGTTTCAACCGTGACTACTTTTAATTTCTCTACCCTATTTTCTAGTGCTATTATTTTATCATGTATTGATTCTGCTGACAAGTCGCTCTGTGGTGTACATAATTTTATCATAGCAATTTCTAGCGTAATTTTTGGCATATTAGAAACTTTCATTTCTTGGTCTAGCTCTGAAAATATTTTTATATATCTCATTAATGTAGGTATTTCAAACTTACCTGCTTGCTCCACTAATTTTTGTATATGTTCTTTCGTGTAGTCTAATAGACCTGTTGAGGTATCAGTTGTTTTTGCCACTAACAAATTTCTTATGTGCCATGACAAATCTTTGGTGAATTGGCGGATATTCCTACCTTGATTATTTATTTCACTGCATAATGACACTATTTGGGTAGCATCTTGCTCAGCTAGTATATCCATAATATCAAAAAATATTTGAGTATCTACAGCACCTACTAAATATAAAACTTTGTCTAAGGTTATAGCTTCATCATTATAAAACGATATACATTGTTCCAATATACTAAGTGCATCTCTCATGCCACCATCCGCAAGTCGTGCAATAAATTCAAGTGCCTCTAATGCTATAGCAACATTTTCATTGTGCATATATTCTTCTAAACATTGGGTTATATCTTTTGTGCTTATTCGTCTAAAGTCATATCTTTGACATCTTGATAAAACTGTTGCGGGTATCTTTTGCGGGTCAGTTGTCGCTAATATAAATACCACATAGGATGGAGGTTCTTCTAGTGTCTTGAGCATTGCATTAAATGCCGCATTTGATAACATATGGACTTCATCTATTATATATACCTTATATTTACCTACAGTAGGCGTATACCTTACTTGTTCATTTATATCTCGTATATCGTCTACACCATTATGAGATGCTGCGTCCATCTCTACTATATTAATGCCTGCACCACTATCTATTTTTTGACAAGTCTCACACTCTAAACAAGACATACCATCAATAGGGGTATCACAATTTATAGCTTTAGCAAATATTTTTGCTACTGTAGTCTTTCCTGTGCCTCGCCCTCCTGTAAACAAGTACGCATGTGCAATCCGGTTTAATTTTATTTGATTACTAAGTGTACGTGTTATATGCTCTTGTCCTACTAAATCTGCAAATTTTTTAGGCCTATACTTTCTATATAACGTTAAATAACTCATAAAATAAACCCTATAACGTGTCCATTTCTTCTACCTTAACGTCCACTTCTACTTCGGCTTGCTGAGACTTCTTAAATTTATTTATCATACTAGGTAAATTTGCCATAATCCCAGGTACCATATCTATTATCTTAGTCAGACTATCTTGGCTCTTAATATTAATTAATTGTGTAGTGCCATTTTGTATTACAAGCATCGCACTAGGTGCTATATGTGCTCCTATCCCGCCTCCATTTGAGCCCATAGGACCATCTACATATCTTTCTTTATCTTTATTCCTCTCTTTTAGCTTTGAAGAAGTTTTTCCACCTGCTCCTAAGCCAAAACTTACATCTACTAAAGGTACCAAAATTGTATCCGCTATATATATAGGCTCCCCCACTACAGTTTTAGTTGTTAAAAAGTTCTCTAAATCTTTTAATAAATTTCCTAAATTATTTTCTGTCATCTTATCTTTTCCTCATTTCTATTAAGTTCTTTATCTTTACTGTCTATAACTTGCTTTACAAAAATTCTAAATGGCTTATATAATATAAGCTTCATTATTATTTTAAATAATTGGTATAAATTAAATTTTCCTATAGCGTTTACATTACCCCATATACCTTGTTCAATATAATTAGCACTAATATATCCATGTTGTACATACACTGGACAAAATATACCTAATATAGCCATAATATCTCCAGTCTTATCTGGTGAATCTGCTCCTATTTCTAAATTAAATTCTAGTTGTTTAGGTTTTATAATTTGTATAATCTGCTTTAGACAATGTATAGCTTTAGCAATAGCATCATTTCTGTATTCACTATTTATCATAGTTGATACAATCGACTTATATGATGTCTTATTTTCTGATATATCTGCTTGTTCTTGCATATCTTTTTTGTTATCTACTTTTTTGTTATCTGTTTTTATATTACTATCTATGTTTTTAGGTGTTTCTGTATTAGACATAGGTCTTGTTTTATTTTCTTTATCTATGGACATTTCTTTATCAATGGGTATATCTTTATTTATGGGCATATCTTTGTTTATGGACGTATCTTTATCAATGGGCATATCTTTTTCTATAGATTTTTTAGACTTCTTAGGAGATAACTTTTTCCGTTTTTTTAGCTGCTTTCCAAATATATAGATAGACAATTTGCCATCATATTTAATTTTTACAATGCTTAAAATATCAATATCTGCTTCAACAAATAATACTCCATAATTTTCAACATAAATATCGTATTTATTTGGCAAAAACAAAATCAAGCTTAAACAACACAATATTAATATTATTAATACCAGCAAAATTATAGCTATTACTTTTAAAACTATCATCTATAGCTTACCCTCTTCTTGTAATGCTTCAAATGATAAAGTTTTCTTATTATATAAAGCATCAATTATTTCTATTAAATACTCTACTACAGTTTGCTTATTTTGTGCAAGCCCTAACAAGTAACATTGGTCATATTTTTTAGTCAAATATCTTCCTTTGATAATTTCAAATTCGTATGGGTTATTAGGGCTAGTGCATAAAAAATATAACCTTTTTTTACTATGCCTTTTTATTTTTTCTGTGCTTTTTGCATGTATTGATACTTTCATGATTCTCCTTTGCAAGTTTTTTGCTTACAGTATATCATATCAAATA
>MDJN01000072.1 GCA_001995005.1 Candidatus Parepulonipiscium sp. PG-Nun2H_MBin03
GGGAGTAGGTTCTCAAGGAGATGGTACGTTACAAATTCTATTTGATAATAAAAAAGATATGCAAGCATTAGATATGATAATTAAACATAAATTTGGATATAAAACATTTAGTGTAGAACATAATTGTAATAATCTTCAAGCAGTTATTCCTATAGCTGGGTTTGGGACCCGTCTAAAACCTATAACAGAATGTTTAGATAAAGCATCATTGCCTATTTATTATAAAGGAAAATTATACCCAGTGCTATATCTAATATTAAAAGACATGGTTGAGGCTGGAGTACAAAATGTTGACATAATTATACGTGTGGAACAAATTGATTTTGTAGAGACTATAGATAAAATGTTAAAAAATGAAGGCTATAATCTAAAATTAACTACTTCAGTACAAACAGAAAGAAAAGGATTAGGTGGAGCTGTTCTTTCATCTACATCTATTATGAATAAACAGTTTGTAGTAATTAGTCTAGGAGATTATATATATTCTAGTAACACAGCAGATAATTGTACAAAACAATTAATAAACTATTGGAATAAATATAGACAACCATTACTTACTATAAAAGAAATAGAGTTAGAGCAAGTAATGCATTATGGAATTGTAAGTGGAAAATGGATAGATAATGAAGTTTTAGCGGTGACTAGTATAGTAGAAAAACCTAGTATAGAATATGCACAACAATATTTAGGCGTTGAAACAAACGAGAGCATTAAGTATTATTGTATATTTGGGCAATATATATTAAACAATGAAATTTTAGACTTAGTAGATAAAAAAGACGGAAGTAGTGCGGAAATTGGTTTAACAGAATCTATTAGTGAATATGTAATTAGTCATAATGTACTAGCTATTAAAATAAATGGAACGAGTTTTGATGTAGGTCTTGCGAATGAGTATTATAAGACATTTTGTGAGTATAAATAAATTTTTATTAATATCTAATCCATATTTATAAATTGATATATTTCATTTGGAGAGCTGGAATATATGACTTAGTATTAAATCCTCAAGAGACCAAAATCCATAAATATTATAATGTTCTTGTAGAATTATTAATAAATACTTTATAGATAGTAAAAAAATATTTGATTTAAGGTAACTAAATTGATTTGTATTAAGATAAATAAAAAAGGAGAAATATAAATGAAAAAGATTTATATTTATGGCATAGGAGAATTATGCAAAAGGTTATATAGAGAATTTAGAAATGAGCATATTGTAATAAAACATGGTGAACTAATAGGATTTATTGTAGATGAGGAGTATAAGACTTCTGATACATTTCACGGGTTACCGTTATTAACACCTGAAGAAGCATTAAAAACAGAATTTAATATTATACTTATAGCTATCGATAAACACGAACCTATAAGAAATAAATTAATAAGTATGGGAGTAGATGATAAAAAGATATTAGTAGACGAAAAGTTCACATGTGTAACCAAATTTTTAGCAGAGGAATTTGAAGAATTTGTAAATACAAATAAAATGCACTTAAATGAAGTAAGAAATATGTTAGAAGATGATTTTTCTAAGGAAACATTTGATAATATATTAGAATTTAGAAAAACAGGAAATATTACTTTTAGAGAAAAAACATTTGATCCTAACGAATATTTTCCAAAAGATATATTTAATTTAGAAGATAACTGGGTATATATTGATGCTGGAACTTATGGTATAGACCCCTTAGAATATGGGTCTATAACAAATCAGATAAAAGAAACCAATTATAAAAAAATTATATTTTTTGAACCTAATCTAACAGTAATTCCAGATTTATTAGCAAGTATAAAAAATCAAAATCTTAGAGATATACAAGTAGAGTGCAAGGGTATATATGATAAAACAGATATTGTTGGATTTGATGCTATGGGGCCTTCTAGTAGTATTACTTCTATAGGAAATAATTATATTTTAGTAGATACTATAGATAATGTATTAAAAGGTGAACAAATAGACTATATAAAAATGGATGTAGAAGGAGCTGAATTAAAAGGCTTAATTGGAGCTAAAAATAGTATCCAAAAATATAAACCAATATTAGTTATCTCAATATACCATAAATTTGAAGATTGGATAGATTTGCCAAAGTATATAAAAGAACTTAATCCGAATTATAGTCTTTATCTACGTCATCATGGCATAACTGAATATTTTGAAACTATATTATATGCTATAGATAGAAAGAGGTAATGTAATAATGGACAAAACCGAACCAATAATCCCTGTGTTTAAAGATACTAAATCATCCATAGTACTAGCATGTAACGATGATTATGCACCTTTCGTTGCTGCTACTATATTATCGATCATAAATACCTCTAATATAAATAATAATTATGATATTATTGTTTTAAGTAGAGATATTTCTATTAATAATAAAAATCTAATATATAGACTTGTAGATAATAAACATAATTTTAGTATAAGATTTTATAATGTAGATAGTATTATGTCTAAATATGTCCTTAATAATTATTTATCAAGAATCAGTGTAGACGGTTATTATAGATTATTAATACCTTATATATTAAATGGATATACTAAGGCGCTGTACTTAGATTGTGACCTTATTGTATTAGATGATATTTATGATTTAATCAATATAGATTTAACAGGTTATTTGTTAGCTGCAGCACAAGAATATTATTGGAATATAGCTACCGCACGAAATCCTGAACGTTCTATAACAAAAGTAAATTTATTAAACAGACATCAACGTTTTAATTCGGGAGTATTATTATATAATTTAGAAACAACACAAGACTATTTCTCATATGAAATATTGCTAGAATATGCCATGAAAAATGATTATTTTGCAGGTGATGAAGATATTTTAAATAAATATTATAATGATAAAACATATATACTGCACCCTAAATTTAATGTATGGAATAGAAGTTTTGGTATGTCTACTGTAAAAAAATATGATTCCTTACAAACGTATCAAAAGTATTTAGAGGCACATAACTCGCCTAAAATCATTCATTATATGACTGAGTTAAAACCTTGGTATTATCCAAGCATTGAGAAAAGTTCTTATTATTGGAATACTATTCGTGGTACAGAATTATATAACTTAGCTTTGCAGGCACAAATATTAAATATACAAAAAAATTATCCTAGACGATTATTAACTGACATATTAGAAAAGGTGATATAATGATAGAAAATAAATTAGTTACTCCAATATTTAATGATACCAAATCAGCGATAGTATTACCTTGTGATGATAATTATGCACCTTATGTGTCTGCTACTATCTTATCCATAATAAATAGTTCTCATCAAACTAATAACTATGACATTATTATTTTAAATAAAGATCTTTCTAGCAACAATAAAAATTTGATATCTAGAGTTTTAGAAAATAAACCTAATTTTAGTATAAGATTTTATGATGTGGGTAGTATTATGTCTAAATATGTCCTTAAAAGTTATTTCTCAAGAATAACTGTAGATGGTTATTACAGATTATTAATACCTTATCTACTAAAAGGATACACTAAAGCGGTATATTTAGATTGTGATATTATTGTATTAGAAGATATTTATGAATTAATAAATATCGATTTAACAGGTTATTTATTAGCCGCAGCACAAGAATATTATTGGAATATAGATACCTCACATACCCCGGAATGTTCAATTAAAAAGGTAGGGCTAGTAAATAGATATCAACGTTTTAATTCGGGGGTATTATTATATAATTTAGAAACAACACAAGAATATTTCCCATATGAAATATTACTAGAAGATGCCATGAAAAATAATTATCTTGCAGGCGATGAAGATATTTTAAATAAATATTATAATAATAAAACATATATACTACACCCCATGTTTAATGTATGGAATAGAAGTTTTGGTATGCCTACCGTACAAAAATATGATTCAGTACAAATGTATAATAAATATTTAGAGGCACATAAATCGCCTAAAATAATACATTATATGAGCAGATTCAAACCTTGGAATTATCCAAGTATTGAGAAAAGTTACTATTATTGGAATACTATTCGTGGTACAGAATTATATGACTTAGCTTTAAACTCACAAATATTAAATATACAAAAAAATTACCCTAGAAGAGTAGCCACTGATATATTAGAAAAGGTGTTATAATGATAAAAAATAAATTGATTACACCACTGTGTAATGACAATGAAGTAGCTATAATACTGGCTTGTAATAATAATTATATACCATATGTTATCTCAACTATATTATCAATACAAAATTGTTCAAATGCTAATAATCAATATGATATTATAATTTTACACCAAGATGTTACGCCTAAAAGCAAACAATTGGCATATAGAATTTTGGGACATAGAGAGAATTTTAGCGTGCGATTTTTTAATGTAAAGGATATAGTGTCTCAGTATAATCTTACTAATTATGTAGGACGTATTAGTATAGAAGGATATTATCGTATATTAATCCCGCATATTTTAAATGGATATAAAAGAGCCATATATATAGACTGTGATATAATTGTAGTAGAAGATATTATGCAATTGTCTAAAGTGAATTTAGATGGGTATATATTAGGGGCATGTCAAGACTTAGCGTGGTGTATGGAGATTATTAATTGTTTACAATTCACACAAGATTTTCTGGAGAAGTTAAATATAACAAGTATATATAAAAAATTTAATTCCGGAGTATTATTATTTAATTTAGAAAATCTTAATAAGTACATCTCATATGAGATTCTATTAGAAGATGCAGTAAACAATAATTATTATTTTGGAGATGAGGATATTTTAAATAAATATTATAGTGATAAAACTTTAATACTGCATCCAAGCTTTAATGTATGGCATGATTCATTTGGAATTTTTCCTGTACTAAAATATGCTCCTAAAAAAATGTATGATGCATACATGGAAGCTCGAAAAAAACCTAAAGTTGTTCATTATATAGGTTATTCAAAACCTTGGAATTACCCAAATACAGACATGGCATACTATTACTGGGATACTATACGAGATACTGAATTATATGAATTATCTCTAAAATCTCAAATAGTAAACATACCTATGACTTATTCAAAAAAAGTATTAAAAGATTGTTATAATCTTTTAAATTAGATAAATAGGAGAAATTATGAAACCATTATATGAATTTAAGCATATTCTTATAGAATTAACAAATGCATGTACACATACATGTTCAAATTGTTCACGATTTTGTGGACATCATACTAAACCATTTTATATGGACTGGGATACCTTTAAAAATGCTGTAGATTCACTAGAAGGGTGGCCTAGAATTGTAGGTCTTATGGGTGGTGAACCTACTATGCATCCACAATTTGAACGTTTTACAAAATATGCACAAGACATACATCCAATGAGATATAATATTGGTGGTGGTGCAAAACCGACTAAAAATTTAAGTAAGTATATTGAAGACGCAAATTATTTAAAAGCTTATTTAGTAAATAAAATACAAGGAGTAGGTCTTTGGACATCTGTATCTGCAAATTATTATAAACATTATGAATTAATTCAAGATACATTTGTATATCAATGTATAAACGACCATACAGCAGTTAGTATGCATGCTCCTTGGTTTTTACCTAGAGCTGAGTTTGGTATACCTGATGATGAGTGGATTGAACTAAGAGATAAATGCTGGTGGCAAACTTCATTTGGTTCGCCTAGTATTACGCCTAAGGGGGCATTTTTTTGCGAAGTTGCTGCGGCAATGGATATGCTATTTGATGGTCCTGGTGGATGGAAAGTAGAAAAAAATTGGTGGCAAAGAGGTCCTGAAGATTTTAAGGAGCAATTAAAATGGTGTGAATTATGCTCGGCACCTTTAGTTACAGAAGCAAGAGATGCAAATGAAGAAATTGACGATGTATCAACAGATATGTATAATAAATTAATTGAAATTGGTAGTCCTAAAGCTAAAACTGGAAAAATAAAAATTCATGATATTAAAAGTAAACAAGAAGTTGAAATAAAACCTCGATTAGAAACATTTCTTTATCAAACAGATAATTCTGTACGCTTTACGTCTAAAAATAAATCTTTATATCCTAAACGAGTATGTGGAGTACTATGGACTAATAATAAAATAGAGCTTAATACTAATGAGTTAGATGATGTAACAGTAATTGATAAAAATCATACGGAAAGATTTATAGAACTTGCAAAATATATACGTAAAGAAGTAGATTGGATAGTTTTAATGGATAATACAATTGAGTTGCCTAAAGATTTTAGACATAAACTTAGCGAAATTGTATTTAACCCTGGAACTTTTCATATTATAAATGATAATGTAAGCATGTTTAATGTAAATGCATCTGCACTGAAAAATACTGGATTTGCTAGCATAACAAGAATAAATAACTTAGATGAATTTAAAAACTTATGGAATGCTGATAAACAAGTGGCACTTAATGAGCATTTATTACCAATTGATATAGATGATATAGAGTTATGGAAGAAAGAATTTATTAAAAAGGGTATCTCAAATTTCCCATTTACTAATATACCTATAGATAAATTAGTTATAAAAAACCGTGTTAAGCCTATGATAGATGAAATTTTAGCAAAAGATATACCACGGTTGCAAAAAATAGAGCAGTTAAATGCTATAGATATACAACTAAATAATCCTGAGCTATTATGCCTGGAGATAACTAAAGCAATAGATATTCTATTAGATAAGCCAGAAGCGACATGTGAAGACTCATCTATGACAAGTATTAGCTAAAACTATAAAAAGCCTAAAAGAGCGAATCTCTTAGGCTTTTACTTGATTTAAAAATTGTTTTGCTATATCAAGATGTTTATTTACGGCTGTAGGGCTAGGACCGCCTTTTACTTGGCGTTCATTTACACAAGTAGCAATAGAAATAGCATCAAAAACATCTTCTTTAAAAATAGGAGATATCTTTTTATATTCACTTAATGGAAGCGTTTCTAATGTAAAGTTATTAATAGTACAAAATAGAACTAGCTTTCCAACATAATGATGTGCATCTCTAAATGCAACGCCTTTCTTAACAAGGTAATCTGCAACATCAGTAGCATTAGTAAAACCAGATGAGGCAGCGTTATACATATTATCTTTATTTATTGTAATAGTAGCTAACATTTTTGTAAATATAGGCAGACATAAACTAATGGTGTCTAGACTATCAAATACTGCTTCTTTATCTTCTTGCATATCTTTGTTATACGCTAGAGGCAATCCCTTTAATGTAGTTAATAATGCAATCAAATTTCCGTATGTGCGTCCACTTTTACCACGAACTAATTCTGCAATATCAGGATTCTTTTTTTGAGGCATTATCGAGCTACCTGTACTAAACGCATCATCTAATTCGATAAATTTAAATTCATGACTATTAAATATAATAATCTCTTCGCTAAATCTACTAAGGTGCATCATCATTAGAGCTACTGAATATAAAAAGTCGCTGCAAAAATCTCTATCTGATACTCCATCAAGACTATTTTGACAAAGTTCAGTAAATCCTAGTTCGTCTTTTACGTAATCTCTATTTAAAGGATAAGTTGTTGTTGCTAATGCACCACATCCTAGAGGCATAGAATCAGTCATCTCTTTTGTAAACTCAAATCTTTTATAATCTCTTTTAAACATTTCAAAATAGGCCATAAGATGATGAGCAAATGTCACTGGTTGAGCCCTTTGCAGATGAGTGTATCCTGGCATAAACGTAGTAATGTGTTGTTTAGCTAAATTATAGATTGTATCTAATAAATCTACTATAAGGTTTTGTACATTAGAAATATTTTCAATTAAATATAGTCTCATATCAAGTGCTACTTGATCATTTCGGCTCCTACCCGTATGAAGTTTTTTGCCTACCTCACCGATTTTTTCGGTGAGTAGAGCTTCTATTAACATGTGTATATCTTCACTATCTTGCATTAAATCTATATCGCCATTTTCAATCTCAGATAATAATTCAGACAATCCATCTGAAATTTGATTAGCCTCATCTTGAGATATAATATTTTGCAAAGCTAACATTTTTACATGAGCTTGACTACCTAGTATATCTTGCTTATATAACCTATAGTCAAATGAAAGAGATGAGTTAAAATGATCAGTTAAAGCATCTGTTTGTTTTGTAAATCTTCCATCCCAAAGTTTCATAATTTTTCCTCATTTTGTTTTAACATTAGAGAGCGAACCTTTGATGGAAGTCCAAATAAAGTTATAAAGCCCTCAGCATCATGATGATTATATAAATCACCTGTTTTAAAGCTTGCAAGTGCCTCGCTATATAAAGAATATGGAGATGTTGTTCCATTTAAAATAATATTACCTTTATATAATTTTAGACTAACTTTACCTGTAACATATTTTTGCGTACTATCTACAAATGCTGCCAGTGCATCTCTAAGTGGACTAAACCATTTTCCGTCATAGATTAATCTTGCATACTCTAGAGAGACTTGTTGCTTATATTGATAAGTTTCTCTATCAAGAGTAAGATGCTCTATAGCTTCGTGTGCAAAGTATAAAATCTTACCTCCTGGTGTTTCGTATATTCCACGTGACTTCATTCCAACTACACGGTTTTCTACAATATCATCAATTCCAACCCCATGTTTTGCACCTAATTTATTTACTTCGGTAATTAAATTATATGGACTAAGTTCCTTATCATTTAGATGAGTTGGAATGCCTTGTTTGAATGTGATACTGATAATTTCTGCCTCGTCTGGTGCAGCTTCTGGATGAGTGCCTAATTGTAATAAAGTATCTAAATCTGCACTATTAGCTGGATTTTCAAGATCTAATCCTTCATGAGAGATATGCCATAAATTCAGATCACGGCTATAGCTTTGTTCTTTTTTCATAGGAACAGGTAAATTTCTTTGACTTAAATATTCCATCTCTTCTTCTCTTGAAGATATATCCCAAATTCTCCACGGTGCAATTATTTTTATATGAGATGCAAGTGCTTTTATTGCAAGTTCAAACCTTACCTGATCATTACCTTTTCCGGTGCACCCATGACATATCGCTACTGCACCTTCTGTTATAGCAACATCAACTAATACTTTAGCAATAAGAGGTCTTGCGATTGACGTCCCTAAATAATAACGAGATTCATATATTGCCCCCGATTGAATCATCGGAAATAAATAATCTTTTGAAAATTCTTCTTTTACATCTTTGACATAAACTTTTGTAGCACCTAAACTTTTTGCTCTCTCTTCTAGTCCTCCAAGTTCTTGATCTTGTCCTACATTAATGCATACAGCAATTACCTCGTAGTCGTAATTTTCTTTAAGCCAAGGAATTATAACAGATGTGTCTAATCCTCCAGAGTATGCTAAAATAACTTTTTCTTTCATAGATATTTCATCCTTTCATAAATATATATTAAATATTAGAAAACCTACTGAACAAATAGTAATCTATGTAGCCATTATACAGAAATCACACAATATTTCAAGAGAAAAATAAAAAAATACGTTTCACTTCTTGAATTTTTGGTAAATACTCTTTATACTATAGATATATTAAGGAGGAGTGTATGAAATTTTTTGATTTCGACGGACCGTTATATAAAATAGGAAATGAAGTGGCGGACTTTATGATACTATCTTTATTGTGGATTATCCTATGTTGTCCAATTTTTACTATTGGTGCCTCAACATCAGCGATGTTTTTTATATACGGAAAAAAAGTTCGAAATGAACATGCATATATTTTAGCGGATTTTATAAAAAGTTTTAAAGAAAACTTTAAGCAATCTATTCCTATAACAATAATATTATTATTTATGTGGAGCAGTATATTTTTATATTTTAATATGCAACTCAATTCAAGTGAGTTAGCAAATAGTATATACTTATATATAATTATATTTTTTTTGTGTGAAGTAATAGCATTTACATCATATGTATTGGCCATATTATCTCGCTTTCGGATGGATATAAAGCAAATATTTTATATAGCTATTTTATTAACCCATAGACATGTATTAACTAGTATAATTATTATTTTAACTAATATTTTGCTCGTTATTTCAGTATTAATGATTCCTCCTTTAATTATGTTTATGCCCGCAATTGTTTTTTATATAAATTCCTACTTGTTGCAAAAAGCTTTTGCCCGTAGTATAAACATTGAAGAAAATAATATTAATGGAGAAGAAAATTGATTTTAGAAAATAAAAATAAATCTATAGCCACATATACATTAGGATGCAAAGTTAATCAATATGATACAGAAGCAGTTACAGAACTATTTACTAACCGAGGATATCATTCTGTAAGCTTTGATACGGTAGCAGATGTATATATAGTAAATACTTGTACAGTAACACATTTAAGTGATAGAAAATGTAGGCAGATGCTTAGAAAAACAAAAAAAATTAATCCAGATAGCATTCTAGTGGCTATGGGGTGCTATGCACAATCTGCAAAGGAAAAGTTAATAGATGAAGTACCAGAAATAGATATAGTAATTGGTACAAATAAAAGATCAGAACTTGTAAATATTGTTGAGGAATATAATAGTACGGCCATATTTAGGCTAAATGATTTGGAGACTGTAGATGAGTTTGAAGAGATGACTTTATCTAGTGCAAATTCTAAAACACGTGCCCATATCAAAATTCAAGAAGGGTGTAATAATTATTGTGCATACTGCATTATTCCGTATGTTAGAGGCAAGATACGTAGTAGGCAACCTGAAAACGTAATATTAGAAGCTATTCGTTTGCAAAAAGCAGGGTTTAAAGAAATAGTTTTAACTGGAATACATGTACAATCATATGGTAAAGATTTAGAAGGAGTTAATTTATTAACTTTACTACCTGAATTAAATAAGATAGATGGGATTGAAAGGATTAGGTTAAGTTCCATTGAACCGACTTTAATTACAGATGAATTTATAGACACTATATCTAATTTGCCAAAACTTTGTCATCACTTTCATTTATCATTGCAAAGTGGGTGCGACGTTATATTAAAACGAATGGGACGAAAATATAATACACAACAATATATATATAGTGTAGATAAGCTTAGAAGCTTATGGCCAGATGTTGCTATTACAACAGATATTATTGTAGGGTTTCCTGGAGAAAGTGAAACTGACTTTACTAAAACAGTAAATTTTGTAAAAGAAATTGGATTTGCGTCAATGCATATTTTTCCATTTTCTAGTCGTACAGGAACTAGGGCTGCAACTATGTCTAATCAGATATCTGCTAATATTAAAGAAGATAGGGTAAAAGTATTGACTGAATTAGCAGATAAAATGCATAACCAGTTTCTACAAAACATGTGCAATACAACAACTAATGTCTTATTTGAGCAGTCTAACAATGCTGAATTTATTGGTTATACATCTAATTATGCTAAAGTAAGTGTTAAATCAGATGTAGATTTAACAAATAAAATAGTTAATGTAAATTTAAAAGAAATACAGAGTAATAAATTAATTGGTACTATTGTAGAATAAATTCGCATTAATAATGCAAACTAAAAGAAGGTGAGAATATGAAAAATTTAAATGAAACTATGCAATTTCAATTTAATTTATCGGAGCAAATTTCAACTAGAGAAACTTTGCTTGAGGTTTATGTTGCACTTAAAGATAAAGGATATAATCCAATAAATCAGATAGTAGGTTATATAATGTCTGGAGATCCAACATATATAACTAGTTATAATGGTGCAAGGACTAAAATACGACGTCTTGAACGTGATGAGATTTTAGAAGAATTAGTAGCATTTTATATTAAAGAAGTTTAGGAGAAAAATTTGAGAATATTAGGACTTGATTTTGGTAGTAATACAACAGGAGTGGCCATTAGTGACCCTTTTAAAATTATAGCTAGTGGTCTTTTAACTATACAAAGAAAAGACCCCGCAAATATAAAGCCTACTCTAAATCAACTTATGGAGATTTGTATAGAGTATCAGGTAGAAAAAATTATACTTGGTCTACCTAAAAATATGAATAATACAGAAGGGGCAAGAGTAGAGCAGACGAAGCTATTTAAGCAGAAGTTAGAAAATAAATTGAAACTTCCTGTTCAATTATGGGACGAAAGATTAAGTACAGTAGCTGCAGAAAATATGTTAATCAGTGCTGATGTAAGCCGTGGTAAGAGAAAACAGATAATTGATAAAGTGGCAGCAGTCATTATATTGCAAAATTATTTAGATGCTCAAAAATAGATGTATATATAGGAGGTAACATTGGATAAAATAGAATTTTACGACAGTATTAGTAATGAAGTAACATTATTTGAAATTATGAATAGTGCTATAATAGATACAAACAAATATTTATTAGTAGTAGATTCAGAAGATAATGCAACTATTCTAAAAGAAGCTATAGATGAAGATGATAATTTAATTTAT
>MDJN01000073.1 GCA_001995005.1 Candidatus Parepulonipiscium sp. PG-Nun2H_MBin03
TTGTAGCAGGTACAGTTATTCCTTTAGATGAAGATACGCTTGCATTTGCAGAAGTATTTATGAAAAAAACTTCTCAAAATCTTATGGATAATGGAAAAATTGCTCTTTTAGCAGAAAAAGGTCCAGAATCTTATCTAGTAAATGCAGTTGACCCACAACGACACACAGATGACGACTTATATAAAACTCTAGCAGAAAAATTTGCATTTTTACAACTACCTATCGGTGCAGTGTGGACTTGCAAAATTGCTAAAATATTTAATCAAGGTGCAAACCCAGAAGCTGGGAAACAATTATTCTAATTCAATTATTCTTTAAGGGGGAGCAGTATGCAAATCTTTTATTTTACAAGAACAGGGCACTGCGAAAATGTAGCTCATGAGATAGCACAAAGCTATAATAAAACTGCCCATAAAATTGATGATGGTAAAGACTGGGGCGGTAAAATTAACTTTGTAAAAGCTGGAGCTGCTGCTGCAAAGCGTGAAGTATTGCCTGTAACACATGATAGTATTCAAAATGATGATATTATTGTTGTATTTCCAATTTGGGCAGGCACTTTACCTCCTGCTATTAGAGGATTTTTACAAAATATAAGTGCTAATAACATAATTGCCGTAACTTTAAGTGGTACATCTAGCTTAAAAGCTGCAGAAAAAGAATTATTTAGCAAAGTATATGAAGTAAAAGGTAAACCGATGGTAGCACCTAAAGAAGTATTGCTTAAATAAAAAAATAAAGAGTATAGGGATATATAAGTTCCTATACTCTTTATTTTTACAATTCTACTCTATAGCCTTTCTAAAATATACTCTGTAATCTCACTACAAGTTGAATTTTCTTTATTTCCTGTAACTTTTATTTTTTGGTTTGCCTCTTCTAATATTTCAATCAATTTATCTGCTTTATCAATCAAATTTATATGCCTTAACATAATTTCACTAGCTTTTATTAAACTAGATGGATTTGCATACTCCGCAAGCCCTGCCTCAACTAATCTAGGTGCAGAACCATGCACTGCCTCAAACATAGCATATTTATCTCCTATGTTCGCACTTCCAGCAGTTCCTACGCCTCCTTGAATTTGTGCTGCTTCATCAGTAATTATATCTCCGTATAAATTTGGCAAAACAAATACTTCAAAATCTGCTCTTTCGTGCTCATCTATTAATTTTGCTGCTATTATATCTACAAAATAATCATCTGTTTTTATTTCAGGGTACTGTTGAGCTATTTTAGTACATATATCTAAAAATTTTCCGTCAGTAGTTTTTAAAATGTTTGCTTTTGTAACTATAGTTACTCTTTTCTTATTATTTGCTCTTGCATATTCATATGCCGAACGAGCAATTCTCTCTACACCTGGTGTTGTAATAATTCTAAAGTCTAGAGCAATATCTTCATTTACATTTATACCTTTGCTACCTAATATATATGCCCCTTCTGTGTTTTCTCTAAAAAATATCCAATCTATACCTTCTTCCTTCAAAACTACTGGGCGCACATTCGCATATAAGTCAAGCTCACGACGTAATGCAACATTAGCACTCTCTATATTATTTTCACCCTTACTAGGTGTAGTTGTAGGCCCTTTTAGTAACACATCACACTTCTTAATTTCTGCCAAAACGTCTGTTGGTACAGCTTGTTGCTTTTCTATTCTATTTTCTATAGTCAGCCCGTCAATTTGTTTTAATATAACTTTGCCACTTTGTATTTGTGCACTTAGTAGTTTGTTTAAAACTAGCATAGTTGCATCCATAATAGTAGGTCCTATACCATCACCACTACAGTAACCTATTACTATTTGCTCTTTTGTTGCAAAATCTATAGGTTTTTCTCCTTTTTTCATATTTTCTACTCTTTTTATTTGCTCACTAATTAAATTTTCAATATGTTCTAACATCATAATAATTCCTTTCACATCATATCTCGTTGGCGTAAAATTTCATATAAACATATGCTAGTTGCAACGGCAACATTAAGCGACTCTAAGTTTGTCTTCATAGGGATTTTCACATTAACATCTGCATTTTTTTTAGCGTATTCACTTATTCCATTCGCTTCATTTCCTATTATAAGTGCTGTCTTTTGCAAAAAATCAGTCTCATAAACAGGTACTGCACCTTCTAAATTTGTTGCAAAAATAACCACTTTCTTATTCTTTAAATATTCTATATAATCTTCTATTTGATAATCTTTAACTATAGTAATATTAGAAAGTACACTCATTGTAGCTCTGACTACTTTGGGCGAGTATACATCTACGCATCCTTTGGTTAAAAAGATAGCTTCCACCCCTAATCCATAGGCAGTTCTTATTATTGACCCTAAATTTCCTGGGTCTTGTATATTTTCTAAGACTAAATATATTTCCTTATCATCTAAATTTTCTAATTTACTATTATTCTGCTTTACAACTGCCATAATTCCTTGAGGTGTTTTGGTCTCGCTTATCTTTGCAAATATTTCTTCGCTTACGGTTATAACTGGCAGATCAGCATCTTTTTTCACACTGGGAACTACCACATAATAACTAATATTATCCTTTAAATCGTTTACAGCTCTTAAACCTTCAACTATATATAGCTCAGATTGATTCCTAATATTTTTTTTACTCTGCAAAGCCATTAATTGTTTTACTATATCATTTTGCATACTGGTAATAATTTTATCTTGCATTTCGACTACTTTCTAATGTTTTTAATCTTACATTTGACCCTACTACTACTAATAAATCTCCTTCAACAAATACATAATCTGGGCGTGGAGATATATCAATTTTGCCTTGGCGTTGTATAGCAATAACGTTTATTCCATATTTATTTCTAAGATTTGCTTCTATTATACTTTTATTTATCCATTCTCTTAACACTGGTATTTCTACTATACTATACTCTGATGATAATTGAATATGCTCTAGGATATTACCTGATATCAAGTTTGTTGCAATTCTGCGACCCATGTCAAGCTCTGGCTGTATAACTCTATCTGCACCTATTTTTCTAAGCACTTTTTCATGAATAGAACTTGTCGCCTTTGCTACAACATATGGTATGCCTAATTCTTTTAAAATAAGCGTACTCATAATACTAGATTGAATATCTTTACCAATAGCAACCACACCTACGTCAAAATTTCTTATACCCAGTGATTTCATTACATCTACATCTGTTGTATTTGCAGTTACAGCATGTGTTACAACAGCAGATATTTCTTGTATCCTTTCTTCAGATTTATCTACTACCAAAACTTCATAACCACTTTGTGCAAGTTCTGTTGCCAAGCTTATGCCAAATTTACCTAATCCACATATTATAAATTGTTTTCCTCTCATTCGTCACTCCTTCTTTATCCTACTAGTACTTTCTCTTCTGGATATTGTATGCCTACTGTATTTTGCCCTTGTCTTACCACCAATGCTACTCCTATGGTTATAAGCCCTAGCCTACCTATAAACATAAGTAATATAATAACAATTCGACCTAACATACTCAAGCTACTAGTTATGCCTAATGTTAAACCTACAGTCGCAAACGCAGATACTGTTTCAAATAATATTTCTATAAAAGTTGCATCTTCTGTAAATGTTAGTATAATCAGACATACGCCAATTATTATAAAAGCAATAGTCATAATGGTTAAGGCTTTTAAAATTTGATCTAAGGCAATTCTTTTTTTAAATACCACTACACTTGAATGCCCTTTTAGCACAGACATTGCACAGAGCATTAATACTCCAAACGTTACAGTTTTTATTCCACCTGCAGTTCCGGCCGGCGAACCTCCTATTAACATTAAAAAAATCGTCATAATTGTTGAGCCTGTTGTTAAATCTGCAAGTGGTATTGTATTAAATCCTGCTGTACGAGGAGATACAGACTGAAACATAGCTGCTGTTATTTTATCCCCAAAAGATAATCCGCCTAACGTAGCTGGATTATTATATTCTGCTAAAAAGAAAAATATAAATCCTCCCAATATTAATATAAGTGTAATTACCCATACAAGTTTTGTATGTAGCGCTAATTTATAAAACGCTTGCTTCCAAGTAAAATGTTCTGCTAGGCTAAATTTCAGCCTAAAGGCTCTATACGTATCTATCCAAACTGTATATCCTAGCCCTCCACATATAACTAGTAATATTATAATAGTATTAAATAATCCATTATCCACGTATGGCATAAGACTATTTTGCCCTATCACATCAAAACCTGCATTACAAAATGCTGATATTGCATGAAAAATTGAGTATGCTATTCCTTTTATCCATCCATATTCGGGTATAAATATAAATGATAAAAATAATGCCCCCACTCCTTCTATCAATAAGGTAAGATTTACAATTAATTTTGTAAATCTTACCACTCCAGAGGTCGTATTAAAATTCAATGCTTCTTGCATAACTAGCCTGTTTTTTAACGTAATACGTCTACCTGTTATTACAAATATCATGCTAACCAAAGTCATAAACCCTAGCCCGCCTATTTGTATACAAAGCAGTATTACCATCTTACCAAAAAGCGACCAATATTCTAGCGTATTTACTACGACTAGACCCGTTACACATACAGCAGACGTTGCTGTAAACAATGCATCTATTAATGGAGTAACCACTCTATTATTAGTACTAATAGGTAACATTAGCAATATTGTTGCTACTAAAATTAACCCTAAAAAACCTACTATCAAAATTTGTGCTGGTCCATACTTAGTTTTAGCTTTATAATCTTCTTGATTATCTATCTCCATATAGCCTTCTCCCTCTTAGAAGTTTATTAATGAGGTATTACAGCCCCGTTATATACGAGTCCATTTATACAATCAACGGTTATGCCTACTCCAGTTTTAACAGATTCTGTTGCAATTCCAGCCGCAAATATAACTGGTATATCCAATGTTCTTCCAACTATAGCAGCATGGTTATTCTCTTCTGGCGTAGAATCTTCTACTACTATGGCTTGTGCCTTTTTCATATATGGCAGATATGAATTATCTGTAGTTCTTGCAACTAATATATCTCCATCATTAAAGCGAGCGGCTTCGTCAATTACCTTAACCACACAAGCTCTACCAGTAACAGTTTTATCTCCTACCCCCGTACCACGTGCTAAGATATTTCCTACATATTGTACTTTTAATATATTAGTCGTACCTGCAACTCCTACAGGTACGCCCGCCGTAATAACGACTACATCTCCTTGTTTTGCTATACCCACTTCTTCAGTTTTTGCTACAGCAGTTGCAAATATCTCATCAGTTTCTTGCTTTTCTATTGATATCATATGAGGTGACACGCCCCACACTAAATTCAGTTGACGATATGTCATGTCTTCTGCAGTACAAACTACAATAGGTGCACTAGGCTTATACTTTGCTACCGAACGTGCAGTATACCCTGATTTTGTTACTATTACAATAGCTGCCGCTTGCAAATCTTTTGCCGCTGCCGCCGCACCATGGCTTATTGCATTTGTCATGCTTACAGTATCTTCTGCTTTATATGATACATTGTATACTTCTTTAGTTTTTTCTGCCATTGTAGCAATTCTAGCCATCATTTCCAAAGCCTCAAAAGGATAATCTCCTTTAGCTGTCTCACCAGATAGCATTATAGCAGAAGTACCGTCAAATATAGCATTAGCAACATCACTCGCTTCAGCTCTTGTTGGGCGAGGGTTTTTTACCATAGATTCTAACATCTGAGTTGCCGTTACAACTGGCTTTCCTGCAGTATTCGCCTTTTTAATCAGTACTTTTTGTACTACAGGTACTTCTTCTGCTGGAATTTCTACACCTAGGTCTCCCCTTGCTACCATTATAGCATCTGTCACTTGTAGGATTGTATCTATATTATTTACACCGTCTCTATTTTCTATTTTTGCAATAATTTGTATTCCAGAACCGCCATTTTCTTCTAATATATGTCGGATTTTTATGACATCGGCTGCACAACGAATAAACGAGGCTGCAATAAAATCAAACCCTAATTTTGCCCCGAGAGCAATATCTGATATATCCTTTTCAGTTAAAGATGGTAAATTTACAAATACATCTGGGATATTTATCCCTTTACGAGAGCCTAATAATCCTCCATTTACAACTTTGCATATAATATCTTTTTCAGTAACTTCTTTTACCTTTAGCTCAATTAATCCATCGTCTACTAGAATACGATTGCCTTCTTGCAAATCATTTGTAAGCTCCTTATATGTTACACTTACTCTTTCTGCATCTCCTTCTATATCGTCTGTAGTAAGAGTAAATGTTTGACCAGATATCAGTTCAACATCTGTATCCGATTTTAATACACCTGTTCTAATCTCCGGACCTTTAGTATCTAATACTAAAGCTGTAGGTGTTTGTAATTGTTCTCTTGCTATTTTCACATTATGTGCAGTTTGCGTATGTGCCTCTTGATTATCATGAGAAAAATTTAATCTTATGGCGTTAGCCCCTGCATTAATTAATTTTTTTATAGATTCTACATCTCTTGTTTTTGGTCCCACTGTTGCAATTATTTTTGTTTTACGCATGTTATACTCCCTTGCTAGTCATTATTTTACACTTAATATTTTACTTGCCCTTAGCATCTCTTGACTAAGTTCTTTTTTCATTTTTAATGCTTCATTTATATCATAGTCAACATACTCGCCTTTTACATAGCTAACTACTCTTTTTGCTTTACCTTCTACTAATAAATCCACCGCATGAACACCCATTAAAGAAGCGTGCATTCTGTCCAGTGCACTAGGCGAGCCACCTCTTTGCAAATGCCCTAGTACAGTAACCCTTGATTCTATGCCTGTTATATGTTCAACTTTATGTGCTAACGCATCACTCGCTCCTACACCTTCTGCTACTACAATTAAGAAATGTTTTTTACCACGATTTCTGTTTTCTACTATATTTTTTATTATATCATCATCAGTTATATCGTGCATCTCAGGTAATATTACAATTTCAGAACCAGTATCTATTGCACACCATAAAGCAATATATCCCGCATTTCTACCCATTACCTCAACTATTGAACATCTACTATGAGAAGAGGAAGTATCTAATATTCTGTTTATTGCATCCATCGCAGTATTTACCGCAGTATCAAACCCTATAGTATATTCTGTACATCCAATGTCTAAATCTATAGTTCCAGGAATGCCCACTGTATTAATTCCTAGGTTTGCCAGTTTTTCAGCCCCTTGAAAAGACCCGTCTCCTCCTATTACAACAAGACCTTCCATACCAAATACACGGCACATATCCGCACCACGCTCTTGATACTCTGCTTTCATAAATTCTTTGCAACGTGCTGTTTGAAGTATTGTTCCTCCTCGGTGTATTATATCCGACACATCACGTGATTTTAGTTGAACAATGTCACCGGCTAATAATCCTTTATACCCATTTTTAATACCTAATACCTCAATATTATGAGAGATTGCTGTTCTTACTACAGAACGTATTGCTGCATTCATTCCTGGTGCGTCTCCACCACTTGTTAATACTCCAATTTTTTTAATACTCATTTGATAATCCTCCTTTTATTTGTGCATAGGTTTATTATTCACTATCTTTGTATTTTAGAATATATTCTAAAACATTTCAAGCTATTTAAGGTAAAATTATACATTCTTTTGGTATTACTTGACTCAATTCTTCTAATAAACCATCAGTTATATTTATATTATATTGATTAGGAAAATATTTCCTAGATTTATCTATGCTTTGTACCACAATTCTAGTATTGCCTTTATGCCTTATAAATATATCTAATAATTGGTTTCTAATTTTTGGTACTTTTAAATCGTCATTTAGTACTAAAGTTAGTTCAGGCTGTATATTTGATATAGCGTGTATTAAAACTTTTAGTTCATCTTCTTTATCTGAAATTCTACCTTGTATTATAACCGGCTCTTGCGAATTTATTTCACTAAATTGCTTATATACAGCAGGAAAGATTACACACTCTGCTGTTGCTGTTAAATCTTCTACTGTTATAAATGCCATTTTATCGCCTTTTTTAGTCATTTGCTGTCTTATATTTACAACTAAGCCAATAATCGTTATAAAGTCATTTTGGTCATGAGTTAGGGTGCTAATATTATGCGAGGCATATCTTTGGATTTTTGTATCTTCTAAAGGATGTCCACTTATATATATTCCTAATACTTGTTTTTCAAAATATAATAAATCAATTTTTTTCATCTCTGGTATATCCGGCAGATCATCTTCTATCTTATGGTCAACACTTGCAAATAAACTTTGTTGACCGGATAAGCTGTTCTTTCTATCACTAGTTACTCTTTTAGATATATTTTGATACGCTTGTATATACTGGCTCCTCTTGCCTTTAAAACAGTCAAATGCACCAGCATATATAAAGCTTTCAACTGCTTTTTTATTTAAATCTTTGTGATACATCCTGTCATAAAAGTCATTTAGGTTATAATATTCTCCATTTTGCTCACGTTCGTTAATTATATTCTCAACTATGCTTTTACCTACATTTTTTATAGCATATAAACCATAAATAATGTTTTCACCCAACACTTTAAATTCACCTATAGATTTGTTTATATCTGGCGCCAAAACTTTTATATTTTGTTTTTTACAACTGTCAACATAGTGATGTACTTTAGCAGCATTGTCTCTTACAGATGTCATCAGTGCTGCCATAAATTCAAGTTTATAATGTGTTTTCAGATATGCTGTTTGATATGCAACCACGGCATAACATGCTGCATGCGATTTGTTAAACGCATATTTTGCAAAGTCTACCATTTCATCAAAAATCTTATTTGCAACTTCTGCTGGTATCCCATTTTTTATAGCTCCTGAAACATCTTTTCCATCTCCGTTTAAAAATATCTCTCGCTCTTTTAACATTACATCAGTTTTCTTTTTACCCATAGCACGGCGCAATAAATCACTTCTACCTAAGCTATACCCTGCAAGCTCACGTACAATTTGCATCACTTGCTCTTGATATACTATGCAACCATACGTATTTTTTAATATATTATAAAGTGATGGGTGAGTATATGTTACATTTTTAGGATTTTTCTTACCTTCTATATATTTTGGTATAAATTCCATAGGTCCTGGTCTATATAACGATACCCCTGCTATTATGTCTTCTAGACTTGTAGGCAATAATTCTTTCATAAATTGAACCATACCACTGCTTTCTAGTTGAAATATACCTTCTGTATTTCCACTAGATATTAATTTATAAACTTCTTTATCATTATAGTCACCAAAATCTATCTGAATTCCATAATTTTTTTTAATTAATTTTTGAGCTTTATCTATGACAGTAAGTGTTCTAAGCCCTAAAAAATCCATTTTTAATAATCCCAGCTCCTCTAAAGTTGTCATTGGAAATTGCGTAGTTATTACATCTGCAGTTGCATATAAAGGTACGTATTCTCGTATTGGGTCTTTTGAAATTACTACTCCCGCTGCATGAGTTGAACAGTGCCTAGGCAATCCTTCTAACTTTTTAGCCATATCAATTAAATATTTAACCGCACTATCTGTATCATATAAATTTTTTAAATCTGAGTTTACTTGTAACGCTTTATCTATTGTCATTTTAAGCTCAGTCGGCACCATTTTGGCAATTTTATCATTTTTTTCATATGGCATATTTATGGCACGTCCAACATCACGAATAACTGCACGTGCTGCCATAGTACCGAATGTCACTATCTGTGCAACCCTGTCCTCACCATATTTATCAATTACATAATCTATGACCTCAGAACGCCGTTCATAACAAAAATCAATGTCGATATCCGGCATGCTGACACGCTCTGGATTTAGAAATCTTTCAAATAATAAATTATATTTTATAGGGTCTATATCAGTAATTTCAAGGGTATATGCCACAATACTACCTGCTGCCGAGCCTCGCCCTGGGCCCACAGGTATGTCTCTTTCTTTGGCATATTTAATAAAGTCATTGGTAATTAAAAAATAATCTACAAATCCCATTTTGTCTATTATATCTATTTCATAATTTAACCTATCAGTTAATTCAGATGTAATATTTTTATATCTTTTTATTAATCCATTATTACACAAGTTTTTCAAGTAATCTATTGCGGATATATTTTCAAGTTTAAATTCTGGCAATTTTAACTCGTTAAAGTTAAAAGTTACATTACACTTATCAGCTATCAAAGTCGCATTGGTTATAGCTTCTGGTATATACGAAAATAGCTCTTGCATCTCTTCGCCACTTTTTAGGTAAAATTGTCCACCCTCATATATCATTCTGTCTTCATCTTGCATGGTCTTTCCCGTTTGTATGCATAGTAAAATTTCATGAGCTTCTTTATCTTCTGCTCTTATATAGTGGATATCATTAGTTGCTACTACTGGTATATTGGTTTCTTTTGATATTTTTATAGTATCTTCTATAATTACCTTCTGTTCTTTTATGCCATGGTCTTGTATCTCAAGATAAAAATTATCTTGTCCAAATATCTCATTTAATTGTATTGCCATCTGCTTTGCACTGCTATACCCCTCTTCTAGCAATCTTCTTGAAACAGGCCCAGAAAGACATGCTCCTAGTGCAATAATACCTGTGCTATACTCTCTTAGTACATCTAAATCCACCCTAGGTCTTCGGTAAAATCCTTCTACATATGATATACTAACTAATTTTATAAGATTTTGATAACCTATATTATCTTTTGCAAGTAACACTAGATGATATGAGCGCGAGTCTTGTTTTTCTTTATCAAACCTAGTCCTCTTTGCCACATATACTTCGCATCCTATAATCGGCTTTACTCCTTTTTGCATAGCTATCTTATAAAAATCTATTACACCAAACATTACGCCATGGTCAGTAATAGCTAGCGAATTCATCCCCAGCTCTTTTACTCTTTCTATAAGCTCACTTATCTTAGCAGATCCATCTAATAGGCTATACTCTGTATGGGTATGAAGATGACAAAAATCCATTGCTGTTGATGGTTTATTTACAGCACTCATAAATATTTAATCCTTTCATTACCATTTTTTTATATGATAAAAATAAGACCGTCACACTAATTATACTTCAGTATGACAAGCCTCTTTTTTTAGTTTAATATAATCTTTGTCTTACTACTTCATAGCAAATTACAGCGGTGGCAACCGAAGCATTAAGCGATGGTACCTTTCCAAACATCGGAATACTTATTGTAAAATCACATTTCGCCTTTACATTTCTTGATATCCCATCACCTTCATTTCCTATAACAACTCCTATAGGCCCTTTTAAATTTTCTTTATAAACTATCTCTCCATCCATATCTGCACATGCTACCCAAATTCCATATGATTTTAGAGTTTCTATTGTCTGAGAAACATTTGTTACTTTTGCCACTTTCATATATTCTATAGCACCAGCAGATGCTTTTGCAACTGTCGGACTAAGCCCAACCGCTCTGTGCTTTGGAATAATCACCCCATGGGCCCCAGCGTTATGTGCTGTTCTTAATATTGCACCTAGATTATGCGGGTCTTGTATGTTATCTAATATTACTATAAAAGCATCTTGTTGTTTTGCCTTTGCATCATTTAGCATATCTTCAATAGTACAGTATTGATGTGCCGCCACATATGCCACAACACCTTGGTGCTTTTCGCCTTCTGATAAGCTATCCAGTTTCGCCTTATCTACTTCTTGTACTAACAAGCCTTTCTTTTTTGCACTAGCAATTATTTTTTTAATCGAGCCTTCACTTTCTCCAGTTTGTACTAATATTTTATCTACACTACGATTTGCTTTAAGAGCTTCTAAAATAGTATTTCTACCATAAATTACACTGTCTCTTTTCATAGGTTTTTTGTTTTTTTTACCTTCTTTATCCATTATTACCACCTCTAATTTCACTCATTCCAATTTCCATTAATTCTCCTAATCTTTCTAGTCTATTCTCAAGATACAAATATCCAACTAGTGCTTCTACACCTGTCGCTAATCTATATTCGTGTATATTTCCGTTTTTTGGAGTTGATGTACTTTTTGCATTTCTACCTCTTTTTAATACCGCAGTCTCTTCTTCTGTTAAAATATCTTTTAATTTATTATACATAATAGCTTGTGCCTTAGCTTGTACAAACTCTCTAGTTTGTTTATGCAGTGTATTAACTGGGGCATTCGCCTTTTTTACAATATAATCTCTTATAAATATTTCATATATCCCATCTCCAATATACGCTAATACTAAAGGAGAATAACTTCTTGCACTTACTTTATCTTCATTTGTTTTTTCCAATAATTTATACACGCTTAAATTGAACACCTTCTCTTGTATCTTTAATTTGAATGCCATGCTCTTCTAAAAATGCTCTTATTTCGTCCGCTTTTGCAAAGTCTTTGTTCTTTTTTGCCTTAGCTCTTTCGTCAATATATTCTAAAATTTCAGCATCACTTAGTCCAGTATTAGCATCATCTTGTGCTTCATAAATAATCCCTAATATATCTATTAATTTGCATAGATTTTGTTTTAAAGTTATAAGAACTACTTTATTTGAGTCGTTTTTAACATATGTGTTAGTCAGTTTAACCAGTTCAAATATAATACTTATTGCATCCGCAGTATTAAAATCGTCATTCATTGCATCATAAAAACGGGCATTATATAAGCTTAAACTATCTATTAATGTTTGTTCAGCCACAGTAACATCTTGATCTTTAGAATTTTTTATGGCAAATTCCAAATCTTCAAGACAATTTTTTATTCTAAGCAATCCTTGTGCTGAAGCTTTCATTAAATCTGCACTAAAGTTTAACGGACTTCTATAATGTGCACTTAGCATAAAAAATCTTACAGTATCATACCCAAATGCATCACCTATTTCTCGCAACAATTTAAAATTTCCTAAAGATTTTGACATCTTTTTATTATCTATGTTCAAGAAGCTATTGTGCATCCAATAAGTGGCAAATGCTTTACCGTTTGCTGCCTCACTTTGTGCAATCTCATTTTCATGGTGCGGAAACACAAGGTCTTCTCCACCTGCGTGTATATCAATTTGCTCACCTAAATATTTTTTACTCATAGCCGAACATTCTATATGCCACCCAGGTCTCCCTTGTCCCCATGGACTTTCCCAGTATGGCTCATTTAATTTTTTCGGCTTCCAAAGTACAAAATCCATAGGATTTTTCTTTTCAGTATTCACCTCAATTCGTGCACCAGCTTCTAGCTCTTCTAATACTTTTTTAGATAATTTTCCATAACCTTCAAACTTAGTAGTATCAAAATACACAGTTCCGTTAACATGATATGCTGCTTGTTTTTCTACTAAAGTTTCAATCATCTGTATTATCTCTTTCATCTCACTTGTAACTCTTGGATTAAACGTTGCAGGTTTTACATTAAGATTTTTAGCATCTTTTAGCGTTTCTTCTATATAATAATCTACTAATTCCATAGTATCTCTATGCTCGACATTAGCTTTGTGAATTATTTTATCATCCACATCAGTAAAATTTTGCACGTAAATTACGTCATATCCTACTTCTTCTAAGTATCTTCTTACAGCATCAAATACTATATATGGTCTTGCATTTCCTATATGAATTAGGTTATATACTGTAGGTCCACAAACATACATTTTTATTTCATTAGGAGTTAATGGAATTAATTCTTCCTTATTTTTAGTTAATGTGTTATAAATTTTAATCATAAGTTTCCCTTCTGCTCTCTATAAGGAGTACAATGCTAGTTGCGGATATACCTTGTTGTTGTCCTGTAAAGCCCAGTCCTTCTTCAGTTGTAGCTTTAATATTTACTTGATTTGGTGATACGCCTATCACATCTGCAATTATTTTTTTCATTTTTGCCGTATAAGGTGCCATTTTAGGCTTCTCAGCGACAATAGTACAGTCTAAATTAGAAATGTATAAAAACTTATTTTTTAACATCTCTACAGTAGTTTGTAATAACTCTATGCTTGATATACCTTTATATTTTTTATCATTATCAGGAAAATGAGTTCCTATATCCCCTAAACCTGCCGCACCTAATAATGAATCTATTATTGCATGTATTAAAACGTCTGCATCTGAATATCCAACTAATCCTAACTCATAAGGTATTTTCACACCACCAATTATTAAATTTCTGTTTTCATCTAACCTATGAACATCATACCCCATCCCTACTCTAAACATAGTTACTCACCTCTAAATAAATTATTTTCAGTTTCTAACCAACATTTTGCTACTTGATAATCTTTTTCTAATCTTACCCCCTTTAACTCGCATAAAACTAAATCTAATATATACTCCAATACAATTTGTGGTCCTATTACACATTTTATGTCAAAAGTTATAGTATCTTTCCTTATTTCATAAAGATTATCTAATATATCTATCTCTATTTTATATTTATTAAAATCAGTTTTCTTAAGGATTTGTTTAATTTTAGTCTTAGCTTTATCAATATACCATGCTTTTATAGCCGTTTGCACTGCAACATTAGTAAGACCGCCACCTTGTACCAAAAATTTCCCTCTAACTAATTTAACGCTAATTTCACCAGACGTTTCCTCTAATTCTACACCATAGTTTTTACCAAGATAAGTATATTTATCTAGTGCGTTATTCTGCTCACTCTCATTTGTAGGCGAAGTAATACTTGTAGGCGAAGTAGTATTTGTAGGCGAAGTAGTATTTGTAGGTGAAGTAGTATTTGTAGGCGAAGTAGCATTTGTAGGTGAAGTAATATTTTTATCTTTTTTAATAGTAGTAATTTTTTTAGTTGTCCCTTTTATGCGATCCACTTCTTGTAATATCCAATTTATATTTCCTCTTACCTTGTTCATTACATCGTATACTTTAACTCCTACTGGAGCCACCACATTTATTGTTCCATCTTTGGCGATATTAATAGAAATGTTTGAGCGTTTCTTATAATATAAGTTATACTGGATATTTTTATTGTTGTAATCAAAGTTTAGTTTCATATTTCCCACTCCCTTATTATATATATCTTAAAACCTCACTAATTTGAGATACTCCTATTACTTCTATTCCATCAATATGTGGCAATTTATTTTTATTTGCCTTAGGTATTATACATCTTTTGAAGCCTAATTTACTAGCCTCTATAATTCTTTTTTCTGGCATCGGTACTGCCCTTATCTCACCAGTTAATCCAACCTCTCCAAATACAACTGTATGCGGGTCAACATTTTTATTTCTAAAACTAGATGCTATGGCTACTACCGTCGCCAAATCAAGTGCCGGCTCATTCGCCTTTATACCTCCAGCCAAATTAACGTATACATCATAAGTAGATAAATCCAACCCAGCCCTTTTGTCAAGCACTGCAATTAATAAAACTACTCTGTTATAATCAAGTCCCGTCGCAGTTCGACGTGGCATACCAAATGTTGTAAAACTCGCTAAAGATTGTACTTCAATCAGCACTGGTCTTGTACCTTCTAATGTACAACTTACAACAGAGCCTGACGCTTCTAATGGCCGCCCTGCCAACATTAACTCAGATGGATTTTTCACTTCTACCAATCCTTTATCCACCATCTCAAATACACCTATTTCATTGGTCGCACCAAAACGATTCTTCACACCACGAAGAATACGA
>MDJN01000074.1 GCA_001995005.1 Candidatus Parepulonipiscium sp. PG-Nun2H_MBin03
TGACATAATTACAATGTGCTATCTCTTCTAATGACTTTACCATTTTTGCCTCTTTTGGTATATCAGGGTGTGTTATCGCATATACATAAGTTTCAAATCCTTGTTCAACAAGTATTTGGCATAAGCGAACAAATCTTAAGTCTCCCCCGACAACTGCTATTGAAATTTTATCTATCAATGTAGTCCCTCCTCTTTAAATTGGTAGATTACCAATCAAATAAGTCGTTACTATAGCATATGTATTTTTTGGAATAACGTGCAATAAAATGTAAAATATGGGAATAAATTTTAGTTTTTTAATTTTTAGTTTTAAAAAAGGTAGCGGATAAACTTCTATATAATAAAGTTTATCCGCTACCCTTTAAAATTTTAGTCTTTTTTAAGTGCAATGCACTCTACTTCAACTAATACATTCTTTGGTAACGTTTTTACCGCTACACAAGAACGTGCTGGTTTATTTACCATATATTTTGCATACACTTCGTTAAAAGCTGCAAAATCTGCCATATCTGTTAAAAAACAAGTACATTTCATTGCATCTTCACAGCTTGAACCTGCAGCTTTTAGTACTTCTCCTAAATTTTTCATAACCATTTCAGTTTGCTCAGTAATTCCTCCTGCAACAACGTCTCCTGTTGCAGGGTCAATTGGTATTTGCCCTGATGTAAATACTAAGTGACAATGAGTGATTGCCTGTGAATATGGTCCTATTGCTGCTGGTGCATTTTTAGTTTCTACTATCATTTTTTTATTCTCCTTTTATTCTGCGTCAATTCCATAGGTAGCACATAATGCTCCTAATCCTCCAAAAAAACCACTACCAATAGCGTTAAATTTCCACTCGCCATTGTGTCTATAGACTTCTCCAAATACTAGAGATGTTTCAATTGAAAAGTCTTCATCTAAATCATACTCTACAATTATATCATTACCCACTGCATCATATACCCTTATATATGCATTAGATATTTGGCCAAAATTTTGATTTCTTTGCTCTGCTTCATATATAGTGGTTGCTATTACAATTTTTTCTACATGAGCTGGCACAAGAGCTAAGTCAATTGTAATTTGCTCGTCATCTCCATCGCCTACCCCTGTTCTATTATCTCCAGCATGTATTACAGATCCACTTTTATGCTTTAAGTTTCCATAAAACACAAAATCATCCTGATCTCTTACTTTACCTGTACTTGTAATCAGAAATATTGAGCCATCAAGATCAAAATCTGAACCGCCATCAAATTGTTTAGTATCCCAGCCAAGCCCAACCAGAACTTTGCTAAGCCCAGGTTTTTCTTTAGATAAACTTACTTTTTGTCCTTTTGAAAGGTTAATTGCCAAATTGATTTCCTCCTTATCATCCCCAAAAATATATTTTTTACTCATATTATACTTTGTAAGTTATTGTACAACTAAAGAGACCATTTGACAAGGTATTTTTAGAAGTTTATCGGCAATTCAATAAGTATATCTATAACCTCTTTTTCCTCACCTGTTTCCATATTCTTAATTATAAATTTACCACTTTCTAACTCACTCTCACCGATAATAGTAGAGTATTTAGCTCCTATTTTATTAGCATATTTCATTTGTGCTTTTACGCTGCGTGCAAGTAAATCTGTATCTGCTTTTATACCTTTTTGTCTTAAGGCGTGTACTATATTAAATGCATAGTTTCTTGCCACATCTCCTCTAAAGCCAATAAATATATCTCGTATATTCCCTTCTAATGCAGATATTTTCGCATCTTCTAATGCCATTAATACTCTTTCAATTCCTGTACCAAACCCAACGGCAGGTATACTTTTCGTTCCTATTTGTTCAACTAATTTATCGTATCTTCCTCCACCGCATATCGTGCCTATATCATCAGATATAAATTCAAATACAGTTCTAGTATAGTAATCTAATCCACGGACAATTTTTGTATTGATAGTATAAGAAATATTCATTTCATCTAATAATTGTATTAACGTATCAAAATGAGTTCTACACTCACCATCTAGTGCATCAAGAGTGGTTGGGGCATCTGTAAATAAACTTTGGCAAGTTGCATTTTTGCAGTCTAATACTCTTAGTGGGTTTTTTACTCTACGCTCATTACATAATGGGCATAACTTATCTTTTTTAGTATTCAAAAACTCTATCAGCTTTTGGTTGTATGCTTGTCTACATTGCGGGCCACCTAATGAATTAATATGCAATGTAACCCCAGTTATGTCTAACTTCTTTAATAATGTGTCAGCTACAGCAATAACTTCAGCATCAGCTAGTGGGCTGCTACTGCCAAACACTTCTACACCAAATTGATGAAATTGACGAAGCCTGCCCGCTTCTGGTCGTTCATACCGAAATGCTGGTGATATATAGTATAATTTAGTTGGGGATATGCCAGAGTCCATGTTATGCTCTAAATATGCTCGCACTACAGGTGCTGTGCTTTCTGGCTTTAGCGTAATATTATTTTCACCTTTATCAACAAATGAATACATTTCTTTTTGGACTATATCTGTTGTATCTCCAACTCCCCGATGAAATAATTTTGTCAGCTCAAATATAGGTGTTCTAATTTCTGTTATACCAAAATTTTCGCATACTTCTCTTATAGTATTCTCTAAATATTGTAGTCTTCTTACGTCTTTACCAAATATGTCCTTAGTGCCTTTTAAAGCATTTATCATAATAACTTCCTTTCTATATATCTAATGTTACCACTTATCAATTTCTTCTACTAATATAGGTTGCACAAGTATATGCCATTGAGAATGCTGCTTGTATGTTATATCCTCCTGTATCACCGTCTATATCCAATACTTCTCCTATAAAATATAAGTTTTTTTGCTTACGACTTTCAAACGAAGTCGCATTTATTTCTTTTAAATTTACCCCACCCGATGTTACCATCGCCATATCTCCTAGTTTTTTTACTGTAAGTGGCATGTGTGTCAAAAATAGTGCTAAATTTTTACGTTGCCCTTTACTAATGGACGCACAGTTTATAGAATAATCTATATTTAACTGACTAAACATAACCTGCACAAAACTTTTGGGCAAATTAAACCTCTTTATATATGTTATAATCTGTTCTTTTCCATATGTTCTAAAATCTTGCTCTAGTATTTTTGTGACATCTTCATAGAGTTGATTTACTAAATTAAATTTAAGTACATCTCCTTTTCGGATCCAACGTGAACTATTTAATATAACAGGACCAGACACCCCTTTATGTGTAAAAAGTAAATCTCCTTGAGTAGTTTTTACCTTTTTATTATCTCTCCATATAGTCATGCTTACGTTATCAAACGAAACTCCGCTAATAGTTTTATATGCATCTTCTTGTGTAATAATATTTGTAAGAGCCGGATTTATCTCTGTTATTGTATGCCCAAATTGCAAAGCAATTTTATGGCCAAATCCATCGGTGCCTAGATGAGGATACGTCACCCCGCCTGTAGCAATTATTAAATTCTCTGTGGTATAACTTTCTCCTGTTGTGAATGAAATATAAAATATACCGTCATATTCTAATATTTTATCTATATTAACTCCTGATTTTATATGGGTGCCATTTAGTTTATTAGACTTAACTAATGCATCTAAAATTTCTGTACTATCTCTATTTTTAGGAAATACTTTACCCGCTTGTGTAATTTCAAGTTCTACGTTCAAACTTTTAAAAAACTCTAATGTATCGTTATTAGTAAATTTAAGCAAGGCATTTTTAATAAAGTTATTATTATCACCATATTTATCAAAAAAACTTTCTATATTTCCACTATTAGTTAAATTACATTGTCCGCTACCCGAAGCTAGAAGTTTTCTTCCTAACTTTTTATTTTTCTCTAGTAATAGTGTATTTATGCCAGTCGATGATAAACAATTTGCCACAAATAACCCGCTTGGTCCTGTGCCAATTACAATAGCCTTATAAAACATTTCAATTCCTCCTAATACGCTTAGTGTAAGGGAATTATATGTATTATGTCAAGTCTTAGACTAAGAATAATCACATCAATCAAATTTTGTAACATTCACTGAACATAGTCTACAGAAATTTTCTATACAACTCTTTACATTTGTAATAACATATGTTACAATATTTATGTTAATAAAATAACAATTTTATATTAATTGGAGGTTTTTGTATATGGCAAGTATTATTATTTCACCATCAAAATATGTACAAGGTAAAAATGAGATTA
>MDJN01000075.1 GCA_001995005.1 Candidatus Parepulonipiscium sp. PG-Nun2H_MBin03
ACAAGAAGCCCACACTTCTATAAGTGGGGGTAGTTCACCTTATTGATCCACACCTTATGTGCGGTAAACTCATGTTGTCGAGTGTCTAACTCAATTTTCATGAGGTTATCTATTACAAAACATTTCACACCTTTCCGCTTAGCTAATAGTTCCATTTTAGCTAAGATAGCTTGTCCGCTATAATCTGCATCATCATACAAATACAGATTATTGTTGATACAACTAGTGATATTACTGTCAGAACTACTTTTAATTATATAGTAATTATCCTTATATGATCTGCTAGCAATATCTGAGCAAATATTATATTCAAAATCATTGTTATTAGCCAGGGTTTGATATAGCCAATATTTAAATATATGCGGAGGGAGCTCTCCGCTAAAGCAAAACACTTTATACCCTTGCGATAAAGGTTCTGCGATGCACATTTGATTAATCAGTGTACTTTTACCACTGCCATTGTAGCCAGTGATAATGTTTAACGTGCCTAAGACAAATCCTAATATTGACTTGTCTAGCATGCCAATACTTGTTACTAATGTGTGTTCCTTGTGCATCATAGTACTCAAATACAATAAGTGATAAACAAACAGTAATTGCAGATAAAGGTAATACAAGTGCAAAGGATAGAGTATTTAGAGTGAAATTTCACTTGAAAGCTGTCTTATTCGATAGGGATAAAATATATTACCTTGTTATATGTGCTGATATGGAGGTATATGAAAAGGTAGAGTTTAGAATTGATATTCAATAAGTAATTATTAAGGAGAAAAAAGGAAATCAAGCAACGTTACATGAGGGTGTAACACTTGCTAAGTCTATATTCATATAATAAGACTAGAAAGAGGATATGATATGGATATACACGTATTTTCAGGGGATTAATAGGTAAAAATCATAACTATGTATTTGGCAATGTTGTATCTACAAATGGGAATACTATTGAATTTAGTGCGACTACCAAAAATAACTGGAGTAGCCTTGAGACTGGATTTGCACCTAGTTACTTTAAGCTAGGCTTTGGCTTTGTGATGCATAAAAATCTAGTGTCATTACCAGGTGAATGGTATGTCGATAACGATCAGATTTATTATATGCCAAAGGGAGATATTGAAGATACGACCATTGAAATGCAAGTGAGAAAAGAAGTTTTGAAAATAAACAATGTGCAAAATGTGGTGTTGGAAAATCTTAAGTTTATATCAGGTAATGGCGTTATCAACAGTTCTAAAAATATTACTATTAATAACTGTACTATGCAGTACCTATCACCTTTTATAAATGCTAAAGGGTATAGTCTTGGTAGTAATATGCATACTGGCTTTTGTGTGAATAATTGTTCTGGTGTGGAATTTATTAATAGCTATGTGGCACACACATGGGGTACTGGTATTTCTGTGGTGGGTGGCAAGCACTGCTCATTCAAAAATTGTATAATAGAGGACATAGGCTGGGTAGGTACATTCACATCTAGTATATACTCCTCTGCTGATAATACGCTGGTTGAAGATTGTTCATTTAAAGATAATGGTAGATTTCAAATTTGCGTTGACACCGACATTAAAATTGATATTCTACACAATTCCTTTAGGGGTGCAATGCAACTGGGTGAAGATGCTGGCCCTCTTGAGTTTACTAGTACACAAAGAGTCACACCTCTTGACCTAAAAGAAAGTGTCATTGCGTATAATAAAATTTTTGATGTCCATGGTATACCCGCTTTTGAAGGGCATTACCAAAAACAATTTATAGTGGCATTTTATATGGAAGAGACTAATAACTATACTGCTCATCACAATTTAATCTATGATATTACAGCTAATAGTTATAATGGACCTGAAAATTTTGTAAGGGCTGGACAATTAATGTATCTAGGGCCTAAGTTTAAACATTTGGATAATCCTATAAATTTCTATAATAATACCGCTTTTAACTATGAAGGTAATATCGCTATTTTAAATGTGTGCCTAATACCCTAGAAGCTATTTGTAATGAAGATGTGCAAATTGTAGTTTTAACAGACACATCAATTTATAGAGTATATGAGTAAATTAGATCCATATACTTTTTTGTCATGTCTCTTATCATCTTCTGCAACTACACATATTCCACATTCAGCATCATAAGGCCTAATGCTGGGGCTGTGGGTCCTGCATTTTTTCTGTTTTTGCTTTGTATAATTCGTTCTACTTCAGAAGGAGGTATTTTGCCTCTCCCCACTTCTATTAATGTACCTACTATTATTCTTACCATATTATATAAAAAGCCATTACCAGAAATATCTATTTTAATTATATCCTCATCAGTATATAAATTTATGTCATATACTGTGCGAGTAGTAGTTTTTGCTCCCGTCTTTGATGCACAAAAACATTTAAAATCGTGCGTACCTACTATATATGTGCTTGCCTCTTTCATGGCAACTAAGTCTAGCTTATATGGATAAAAATATGTGTAGTCCATCAGAAACGGGTCACGGACACCAGCATTTAAAATCTGGTACCGATACGTTTTTGTTTTAACATTAAAACGGGGATGAAAATCGTCTGATGTCTGTTCTAGATATTTTATTACTATATCTTTTGGCAATTTTGCATTTATGGCTAATTGCAATTTATCTATAGGTATATTAGTATCTATATCTGCTAAGCAAACTTGATGTTGTGCATGCACTCCCGCATCTGTTCTGCCGGAACACACTATGGTTACTGACTTTTGGGTAATATCAAATACAGCCTTTTCTACCTGTTGTTGAATAGTATTTATATTTTCTCCAACTTGGCTTGCAAAGCCGTTATAGTTTGTTCCTTTATATGCAAGGACTAATTTAAGTTTCATGGTCAATCTCCTCTTACTGTTTATATAATGCAAGCATTTTTTCAAGTTCAGTTACATTATATTTTCTTTTTTCAGCTTTATCTAACAATTACAGATAGATGCATATGCTTAAAAATACTACGCCTAGTAGCAGGGCAATAAAATCTAGTGTTTTAAACTTTAGCGGATTTAGTTTAGTTCTACCCTGCCCACCTCTATAGCACCTTGCCTCCATAGCTTGTGCCAAGTCCTCAGCTCTTATAAATGCTGATATAAACAACGGAATTAGTATAGGAACTAGGGCTTTTGCACGTCTTATTATATTACCAGTTTCAAAGTCGGCTCCTCGTGCAGTTTGTGCTTTTATAATCTTGTCTGTTTCTTCTAATAATATGGGGATAAACCTTAACGCAATGCTCATCATCATTGCAATCTCATGTGCAGGTACTTTTATTATGCGTAATGGATTTAAAAGTAATTCTATTCCATCAGTTAACCTTATTGGAGATGTAGTTAATGTTAGGATACTAGAGCCTATGATTAATAGGACTAGTCTTACTATCATAGTTACAGCAATGGCAACCCCTTCTTCATATATTCTTAGTATTCCAAATTCAAATATTAAATTTTCACCTCTTATGAAAAATAGGTTTAGAACAACAGAAAATACCAAGAAGAACATTATAGTTTTTAAACCTTTTACCATAAATTTTATCGGTACTTTACTTATGCTTATAACAGTTAACAGTATAATTCCTACAAATATATATCCATAAAAAGTATCCACTGAAAAAAGTGCAGCTATATAAATAAATATCCAAATAATCTTTGTACGTGGGTCAAGATTATGTATTGTAGATTGTATAGGATAATATTGACCAATAGTTATATCTCTTATCATAATCATCGCTCCTTTCTTAGAATATTATATGTATATTTATACGGGATTTCAAGACTCATTGTAGGCAAGTTGGCAACTTAGATTGATGTGAGAAAAGTAAAATAAAATCTATACTTTTTGGTGAAACAGGTGTATAATATAGTTGTATATTTATTTTTTTGTCACAATATAATATTTCTTATAGACAAATAACATACGTGTGTGACATCTTAAAAATATTATAATAATTTAGAGGGGGTTGATTATGTATGAATACAATTTAATTGCAGAGTATACGGCATTGATGGTATTGGCTACAGTTTTGATTAGTTTTTTTAGGGATTATGAGGTTAGGACGCTTAGATATATGTTTATAAAAGCGTTGTATACAATTACATTTATTTCTATAGTATGTACTATTGTGTCAACAGAAATGACAGCAGGTAGTTTGAGATTTGGAAATTTGCACATAGCATATCTACTGAATGGTTTATATTTTATTTCGGTACCTTTGGTATCAGCGCTGCTTATGTTATATGCTAGAGTATTGGCGGATTCTACTAAAGGGGAATTAACTAGCATAAAGCAGTTATTGCCCACATGTATTCCATTTATACTATATGTGATTTTCGTGATTATAGCAACACCACATAACCTTATTTTTTCGATAACAATGGAACATGGTTACCGTAGGGAGTTGCTTTACTTTGCCACATTTGTAATTGTGAGCATCTACTTAGTGATGATGCTTACCCTGATGTTAAAGAATTTGAAGGAAAAAAACCAAGAAGTGGTCAATGTATTAATGACTACAATAGGATGTTGGGCATGTTTGATAATTATTCAAATTTTGGTACCTGAGATTGTCTTTACGGGTATTGGAAACACAATGGCAGTTTTGATTGTACATCTTTATGTTCAAAATGTTAGTAAATCATCCGATCCTCTAACAAGAACGCTAAATAGAATTTATTTAACACAAACACTTAACGACAACATAAGAAAAAAGAAAGACTTTTCCTTTTATGTGTTTAGTCTGAGAAATTTCAAGATGGTCAACGAGAGATATGGCCTTGAAATAGGAGATAAAGTTTTGATGGAAGTTTCTGCAATGCTATTAGAACATTTTGAGTTTGATAACGTATTTAGATATGGTGGGGATGAATTTGCAGTTTTAGTATATGAAAACTCACAAGAATATGATATAAAAATTTCTAAGGTGCTAGAAAAATTTAGAACTTCTATGTCAATATATTCGCATGAGGTGTTTATTGATATAATTTATACTCGTATTGACTATCCACAGTTTGGGCACACCGTAAAAGATTTGATATCAGCGGCTGATTGTTCCATTAAAAAATTAAAAGATGATACAAGTGGGTTAGATTATTTGTATGATTTTTCAGTTGTTGGTGAGATGATTGATAAGCACAATATGGTAGAAAAGATAAAAAAATCATTAGACGACGATGGGCTGGTGGTACATTATCAACCGATATATTCAGCTGAGCAAAAATGTTTTGTACAAGCGGAAGCTTTGGTAAGAATGAAGGGGGATGAAGGCAAGTTAATTTTCCCTGGAGATTTTATAGAACTTGCTGAAACAACAGGGCTAATAGTGAGGCTGACATACCGAGTGTTGGAAATTGTGTGCAGAGATTTACGACAGCTGATAGACAGTAATGAAAAGCCAGAAAACTTTGATTCTGTGTCCATAAACTTCCCATATTTACAATTTAGCAGCCCAGAGATGATTGAAAAAGTGATGATCATTTTGGAAAAGTATGACATAGAACCTAGCAGAATTAAGATTGAAATTACAGAAAGAATGCTTATATCAGACTCTGCAAGTATAAAAAATTCAATACAAGTTATGATGGAAAAAGGCTTTGTGTTTGAATTGGATGATTTTGGGATAGACTATTCAAATCTTAGTGTATTATTAGACTTACCTCTAAACATTATAAAGATTGATAGAAGTTTGTTACTCTCAGCCCTGAAGAATCCAGAAAATCTGAAATTTTTTGAACATCTAATAGGCGGAATGAAAATTATCAACCGAAAAGTGTTGATTGAGGGGATAGAAGAGAAAGAACAGCTAGATTTTTGTGTGCATGCAGGTGGTGATTTGTTTCAAGGGTATCATTTTTCAAGGCCAATACCTTTTGAACAGTTAAAGCAGATAATAAAGTAAATATGAACATAAGTTAAAATGCTCTTCCTGTAACATCTGATATAGGGAAAGCATTTTTCTATTTGTATATTGCCATATTTTCTATCGGTTTTGCAACGAAATATCAAATTCAATTGTCATGTCATTTTGATTTGCTGTATTGACTTACATGTAAAATTGTGACATAATATATGGTATGTATATTACGATTTTGAAAGGAGTTTCACCCAACATGAGCAAAAAATTCTCTAAAATTTTAACTAGCGTACTTGTTATATGTATCAGTGTTAATTTTACCGCATGTTCTTCATCTTCAACACCTTCATCTCCTGATTCACCTTCAAATGTGGATGCACCTTCGGAGCAGATTTTGCTTACTATGTGGCATTATTATAACAATAATATAAAAGACATATTAGATAGCCAAATTCAAGAATTTAATGAAACAATAGGAAAAGAAAAGAATATTATTGTAGATGCATATGCATACCCTAGTATCCAGTCTCTTCCAGAAGCTGTGCTCGCTTCTGCTACAAATGAGATTGGTGCTGCTGATATGCCTGATATCTTTTATGCCTATGCCGATAACGCATTAGCTTTAGATGAATTGGGGATAGTGGCAAACTTAAATGATTACTTTACAGATGCTGAACTTAGTTTATATAGAGCAGAATTTTTAGAAGAAGGACGATTTGATGCGGAGCAAAATCTTAAAATTTTACCTGTGTCCAAATCCACTGAAGCTTTATTTATAAACCGTACAGATTTTGATGCTTTTGCAGCTGACACTGGGAAATCATATGATTTATCTACATGGCAAGGGCTTGCATCTACTGCAGAAGCATATTATAACTATACTGATGCAAAAACTGATACCCCTAATGACGGATACGCCTTATTTGGCTTAGATGGTTTTGCAAATACTATGATTATTTCTGCTAAGCAACTAGGAGAAGATATATATACTTATGATAACGGGAGTGTGACATTTAACTTAACTGAGTCATCTGCTAAGCTAATATGGGAAAATCTTATTACACCATATGTAAAAGGTCACTTCGCAGCTTACGGCAGATTTAGATCAGATGACATAAAATCTGGGGATCTTTTAGCGTACACAGGCTCCACTGCCAGTGCCTTGTTTTTTCCTGATGAGGTTATTGTAGATCAAACTAATAGTTATGGCATAGACCATCTTATAATGCCTTATCCAGTGTTTCAAGGGGCAGATAATATAATGATTCAACAAGGAGCGGGAATTATTATAACCCCTTCTAATGCAGAACGTGAAAGAGCTGCGGTTGAATTTGTCAAGTGGCTTAGTGAGCCTGAACAAAACATAGAATTTGCTGTTGCTACTGGATATATTCCTGTATACAATGAGTCACTTAATTACGATGCAATTATAGATTCTATAGAGGATACAACATCTATAGTAGCTTCTGTTTCAGACGTAGTATATAATGATATGTTGGTTAATTACCAAGCCTTTACTTTACCACCATTTGAAAATAGTTATAGCATAAGGATTGATTTAGATGCTTATATACAATCTCATATTGATGATACTATAACTACGTTAGACAATTTCATAGCAAATGGCGTTCATAGGGAAGATGCTCTTAACAATTTATTATCAGAAGAAAGATTTTCACAATGGTACACTGGACTTAAAGATACTATAGAAAAATAATCCTGTATAAAGTCTAGACTATTTAGACACGATTTAAAAATCTGCAAGCCACATGTCTTGGGCATCAGCGTCTTAGGCATTGGCTGTAAAGGAGTTTTTAAGATGAAAATACGATATAAACTAAGTAAAAACTCTATCATGGTTAGACTAGCAGCAGTAATTTTATTAGCAATCTTATTACAATCTTTGTTTGCAGTTGGCGTAATAATGTATTCACAAGTCTCCAATACCCTCGTGAATTATGCATATAACGCCTTTTCGCAAACTGTAACTAATCGAAAAAATCTACTCCAAAGTATTATGATAAACAGGTGGTCCTTTATAGAATACGATAGAACTAAGATATCAGCAGATTATCAAAGACTTTTATCAAACGAAGAACAAGATTATTCTGCTAATGTTTTAGATTTTCTCAGTGAATCCGTCAATTCTCTTATGGACATGATGGTAAAAACCGACACCACAGGTGCCTTTATCATTTTAAATGATGGAGCAGATGCTGCTAATCTTTCCACATTATACTTACGCAAGGAAAACTATCTCAGCACTCTGTCTGAGGTGTCTGACCTTACAATGGTTAGAGGTCCTAGCGAAATTTCTAAGCAACATAAAATTATTCTTACTAATACTTGGAGTTATGGTATAACCTTAACAGAAGATAATGTAGCAATCTTAGAAAATCCATTTTTGGCCACTACCTTAACTGACAACTCCGCCTACTGGGGATATTGGCATATATCCAGCGACATTTCTAATCCTCGGTCTTCGACTATCACATATAGCGTACCTATAATGAATGAACTTAATGAACCCGTTGGGATTATAGGCGTTGAAATTTCTGAACAATATTTATACAGCCAGTTACCTGCTAATGAACTTGCATCCACAGGCTCATATGGATACATAGGAGCTCATCTTGAACAAGGTGCTCTCATACCTTTAATAAATAATGGTACACTACAACAATTGGTATCACCTGTCGGTCAATCTATACCTTTAGTTAGTTTAAGTGCCCAGCATGATAATTTTGATCCTGTAAAAATAGTCTATGGTGGAAAGCAAGATATTGCTATATATTTTGAAGAAATTCGGCTATATGCATCCAATAGCCCATTTAACGAAAACTCTCTTTTTCTCGTAGGTATGGTTGATATAGCTAATATTACTTCACTTGCAAATAACCTTAATGACATGCTCGTACTTATGGTAATAGTATCTTTATCACTAGGTTTAATTATAGCAATTTTATTTGCACGTAACTTCGCAAAACCTATAATTGCTCTAAATCATGAAATACTCAATTTTAACTTAGATGCCAGCAAAAAGTTCAGGCGAACTAAGCTAATCGAAATTGATGATTTGTCTACGGCTATCGAGGATTTAAATTATAATATTTTAAACTCTGCCTATAAAACTGATAAAATACTAGATTTATTAAACCTAAATATTGGCTCATTTGAATATATCCAAGGCAATGACTACGTTACGTTGTCTCAGACTTTAAAAAAGATGTTTAAATTCCCATCTATAGATGAGCATACTATTACCATGCCAAAGACTGAGTTTTGTAACTTTATAGGAGATCTTAAAGCACAAAAGGAGATTGAATTTGAAGATATATATCTTAGTTTAACCGACGCAGACACATGGTTTAAAATCATAGAAGTAGAACAAAATAATTCTCTATTAGGCGTTATAATTGATGTATCTGAAGAAGTACTGGAGCTGAGAACTCTAAACTATGAGCGTGACCATGATGCACTTACGGGCATATTTAACCGTGGAGCTTTTGACAGAAAGTCTAGAAGTATTTTTGAAGCAGGTAGCATAAAGTGTTCTGCATTTGTTATGTTTGATCTAGATAATCTAAAGTATATTAATGATACATTTGGACACGAAATGGGTGATTTATATATTCAAACCACTGCACAATATCTTGATAAGCGTACATCAGCTCATATAATAGTAGCACGAATGGGCGGAGATGAGTTTTACATGTTTATGCATGGATTTGATACCGAAACAGAAATATTAAATATTGTAAAAGGTATCTATACCGAGCTTGACAATAATCCGCTTATATTACCTGATAATAGTAAATTTACAATTAGTATATCTGGTGGTATTGCATATTATGGGACGCATTCTATTGATTATGATGAGCTTATGAAGTTTTCAGATTTTGCCATGTATATTGGTAAAAAAAGCCTAAAAGGACAGCTGAAAATTTTTGATAGAGCAATATATGATTCTCAAGAAGTTACATTAACTAAACATGAAGAACTTAATAAAATCCTAGATAATGAAATTATCGACTATTTATTTAAACCTATTGTCTCTACAACAGATGGCTCTATATTTGGATACGAAGCTTTGATGAAACCTAGAAGTACAATTATTGATTCTCCTAGTAAATTATTAGAATTATCTGCTCAACAAGATAAATTAGGAAAAATTGAACAATTCACTTTCTTTAAAACTCTATCATTATATGCAAAGTATGCAGATTATTTTAATGGTGCAAAATTGTTTATCAATTCAATACCAAATGAATCTTTATCTGACTTAGAATACGATGAGTTGCAAAAGGAATATAGTGAATACCTGCAACATATTGTCATCAAAATTATTAAAAGCGATCTAGAACTTACTACTTCTTTTGCACACAAAGTGGATAAGTTAAAATCTTGGAGTTCTTTTATAGCTACTGATAATTATTATTCAGATGAGGGTATTGATTTGACTATGTTAAAACAAGGTGTATACCTTGTTAAGGTAAATCAGTTAATTTATAGTCATATCTTAGAAGATGATATAAAGCAGGAAATGTTACGAACTTTTATTGAATTTTGCAAATCTAATAACATAAAGATTTTAGCAGAAGAGGTTAAAGATAAGGAAGAATTTGAATACCTTATAACGCATGGCATTGACTATATTCAAGGATTTTATGTATCACCACCACTTGAAAAACCAACATTTGATAATACGGATATTAAGCGACAAATTGATGATTTACTTCATAGATAATGCATAAAAAAAATTGCAGTCAAAATAGATTCTATGGTATTGTAGATTAAAAAAAAGAGGTATCGCCTAGGAAGATTTTTCCTAAAAGCGATACCTCTTTTTT
>MDJN01000076.1 GCA_001995005.1 Candidatus Parepulonipiscium sp. PG-Nun2H_MBin03
TTTTACTAACTCTTTTAAATCATCAGCGTTAAGTTCTGTATCTAATTTTACGCCTTTTTCTTCTTTTAATTCATCTATAATTTTCTCAAATTTTGGCTTTGGAATTTCCATAACTACGTCTGAGAACATTTGAATAAATCTTCTATAAGAGTCATATGCAAATCTAGGATTTCCAGATTTTTTTGCTAGACCTTCTACTGCTGCATCTGTTAAACCAAGGTTAAGCACTGTATCCATCATCCCTGGCATAGATACACGAGCTCCGGAACGTACTGATACTAATAAAGGATTTTCTATATCACCAAATTTTTTGCCTGATATTTCTTCCAAATTTGCAAGAGACGCTTTAATTTGTCCCACTATTTCATCTGATAATTTTTTATCGCCATTATAATATTCTGTACACGCTTCTGTTGTAACAATAAATCCTTGTGGAATAGGTAAACCTAACCTAGTCATTTCGCAAAGATTTGCACCTTTTCCGCCTAGAAGATTTTTATTATTATCTCCTTCTTTAAACATATAAACCCATTTGTAACTCATTATAATACCTCCAATAAATTTATTATATAATAACTTTTTGAATTTTAATCAAAAAGGATATTTGCATATTTTAAAATTCTATTCTTGCATTAATATATTCTAATAATTCACTAATTTTGATTCTATCTTGTGTCATGGTGTCTCTATCTCTAATAGTTACAGTTCCATCTTGTGAGTCAAAATCATAAGTTACACAAAACGGTGTTCCTATTTCATCTTGCCTTCTATATCTTTTTCCAATTGAGCCTGCTTCGTCATATTCTACATTAAAATGTTTAGCCAACATAGCATATATTTTAAGTGCCTCTTCAGATAGCTTTTTTGATAAAGGTAGAATGGCCACTTTTACTGGTGCAATAGCTGGGTGAAATTTAAATATATTTCTTTTCTCCCCATCTTCTAACGTTTCTTCGTGGTATGCCTCACATAAAAATGCTAGTGTTACCCTATCTGCTCCTAAAGAAGGTTCAACACAGTATGGGATATATTTTTCATTTGTAATAGGATCATAATATTTCATATCTTCGCCTGAGTGTTCTTGATGTTGTTTAAGGTCATAATCAGTTCTACTGGCTATTCCCCATAACTCGCCCCAGCCAAACGGAAACTGAAACTCAATATCTGATGTCGCATTGCTATAATGCGATAATTCTTCCTCAGAATGATCTCGTAATCTTATATGTTCTGAACTAATACCCAAATCAAGTAACCAATTTTTGCACATTTCCTTTAAACTACTAAACCATTCAAGTTCGGTTCCTGGTTTGCAGAAAAATTCAAGCTCCATTTGTTCAAATTCACGTGTTCTAAATATAAAATTTCCAGGTGTAATTTCGTTTCTAAATGACTTACCTATTTGACCTATTCCAAACGGTACCTTTTTTCTAGATGTTCTTTGTACATTATTAAAGTTTACAAATATTCCTTGTGCCGTTTCCGGACGTAAGTATACTGTATTTTTGGTGTCTTCCGTAACTCCTTGAAAAGTTTTAAACATTAAGTTGAATTGTCTAATATCTGTGAAATTATGTGCCCCACAGGACGGACAGTCGATATGGTTATCTTTTATATAATCTTGCATCTTGCTGTTACTCCAACCATCTACTATCTCTGCCTCTTGCTTTTCTTGCATAAAGTCTTCTATTATTTTATCTGCTCTAAATCTTTCTTTACAATCTTTACAATCCATCAGCGGATCACTAAAACCACCTAAATGTCCAGAAGCTTGCCAAACAGCTGGATTCATAAGAATAGCACAGTCAACCCCAACGTTATATGGACTTTCTTGAATAAACTTTTTCCACCAAGCTTTTTTTATGTTGTTTTTTAGTTCAACTCCTAACGGGCCATAATCCCAAGTATTTGCAAGACCGCCGTATATTTCAGAACCGGAATATACAAATCCTCTTGATTTTGCAAGAGCAACTATTTCTTGCATTGTTTTTTCCATTTCGTTACCTCCAAAAAATTACGTTAGAACGTCTTTCTCTTCTATCTTCAAAATTCTTTCAAAATTCTAATTAAATCTATCAAAATTTAGGGATAATGTCAAGGATAATTAACTATTAATTCAAATAACCCTATCTCTGGTACATTTATAAAATCTGATATTGGGGCTATATCATAATTATTTTTTTCAAAGATATCTACAATCAGTTTGTAATTATCATATCCTTCAAGTAAATAATATAGTCGTCCTTGTGTTTGCATATCATTATAAACAACTCCTACATTTTCTATATCTAATTTTATTTCTTCTACTACTTCTACACTACTTGCATCAAATTCAAACATATATGGCAAATCTATCGCCATCTCCATTGTTCTTGCCCTTGAAAGGTCTGGTTGTTCCGTTGGTTGTTGATACATACTAGGTATGGCTATTAATGCTGCTAGCAAACTTGCAGCCATAAAATAATATTTTGTATATTTGTACTTTTTTGGTGGTGCAATTTTTTTCATAAGTTCTGTATGAAATCCATCTGGTAATTCTATCTCTGCATTTAATTTACTTAATCCCTGCTTTATCTCATTTAAAATTTTTAACTCATCTCTACAATTATTACAAGATTGTAAGTGTTTTTCTATTTCTATCTTATCATTTTCTTCTAATTCATCATCAATATATAATGATAATTTATCAAAATCACAATACATTTATATCCCCTTCTTTCTATTATTGTGACGCCAAAAACTGCTAAAAGGTTCCTTATCTTGTAATAAAATATTTTTAAGCGTATTTCTAGCCCTTGATAATCTCGACTTTACAGTTCCTAAAGATATATCAAGGTTATTTGATATTTCATCATAACTAAGATTTTGTATATCTCTTAATATAATAATCTCTTTATATTCTGTTTTCAACTCATCTAGTGCCATCTTTAATACTTTATTACGTTCTGCATCTTCTATTTGTTTTTCTATATTAACCGTAGTATCAGCTATTTCAAGCTCCCAATTTTCGTCGTCTGAATTTATTTGATTTATTGATACTACTTTTTTATTTTTTTTCTTGCGTATAATATCTAAACATTGATTAGTGGTAATTCTATATACCCAAGTGCTGAATTTAGATTTTTCTTCAAACTTATCAATTTGTTTCCATACTTTAATACATACTTCTTGAGCAGCATCATACGCTTCATGCTCATCTAATATTTTTCTACATATTTTATATATTGTTGTTTCATATCTTTTTATCAATTCTTCATAAGCAGATACGTCACCGCTCTTAACTCTTATTACTAACACTTCATCTGTGTTCACAATTAAAATTCCTCCTCAAAAAAGCTAACCTCTTATTCGAGATTAGCCGTCAATAGTTCATTAAATTGTACTGTTGGCAGAGGTCTGGCAAAAAAATACCCTTGTGCCATATCACAACCAATTCCTCTTAAAAAATCTACTTGCTCTTTTGTTTCCACACCTTCTGCAACAATTTTAATTCCTAATTCTTGTATCATTTTTACAATATTCCTTATCACTACTCTACCTTTTTCTTTATCTGTTTCATAAGATAGAAAACTTTTGTCTAACTTTATTACATCTAGTGCAAAATTTTTCAAAAAGCCTAAAGATGAATATCCTGAACCAAAATCATCCATAGCTACCATGATATTATTATTTTTAAATTGCTCAAATATACTAATCATATCATTTTCTTTATCTAATATCGTACTTTCTGTAAGTTCTATCTCAATATACTCAGTTGGTATGTCATACTTAGAAATTATATCTCTTATTTCTTCCACAAAATCTGGATTATTCGTGTGTATTCTTGAGAAATTTACTGATATACATATAGGAGGAATACCTTGTGTTATCCATTCTTGTATAATCATACACACTCTTTCTAGCATATATTTATCTATGCGTGTAATAAATCCATTCCTTTCAAATAAAGGAATAAATTTATCAGGAAAAATCATTTTTCCGTCTTTTTCAATCCATCTCACCAATGCTTCAGCACCGACAATTGTGTTATCAGCTATACTATACTTAGGTTGCAAAAACACCTTAAATTCTTCATTATATAAAGCATCTTCCATCTTATTAGTTAATTTTGTTTCTTCTAGCATTTCCTCTTTTAGTTTTATACCATAATTAAATATCTTATAATCTGGATGATTTTTTGCATATTTATGGGCCATAGCTACTTTACTTATGATCGAATTTACGTCTTTTTCATCACTTTCAATACGATATCGGCCATATATCATTTTTACGGAGTGA
>MDJN01000077.1 GCA_001995005.1 Candidatus Parepulonipiscium sp. PG-Nun2H_MBin03
ACAAATATTTCCTCAATTGGTACTTCTAATACTCTGGATATATCTACGGCTAGTTTTAGAGACGGGTTGTACTTTGCATTTTCTAGTCGCATTATAGTTTCTCGCCTTACTCCAACAATATTTCCTAGCTCTTCTTGTGTGAGTTCTTTTAGCTGCCTATATTTTTTTAGGTTGCTTTTGAAATCTGCCATAATTATTCCTCTGTCTCAAATTTATATAAGAGAAATTGTTGTAAAAATAGTGATAGTGAAAAAGCCAATGCTATTACAGTTATCAATAAACTGGTTACTGTGTATAGCTCTACAGAATTTTCTAAGTTGCTTATAAATAAAACTCCTGCGATAATGATTGCAGATGCAATTCTATTTGCTATTGTAGTTGCTCTTAGTTGATTAGTTATATAACGCTCGTCTATTAAGGTATTTGACATTTTTGCTGTATAGTAGAAACCAAATAATCCGAAAAAAGCGAAAAATGTAAAATCAAACGGACTTGGGTCGGGTACTTCTATTATTAATGGTATAAATCCAACAAATCCAATACATCCAAGTAGCCCTATTAAAGGGTTAATCTTAGGTGTGTGAGTGTGAGTCTTTGCTTGTTTCATAAATGCTCCTCCTCAAAATAGTTATTTATTTGTAACTTTAAGTTACATATTTATCTCTCTATAAGATAAATATATCACTATTATATGTATATGTCAATAGCTTTTTTCTAAATTTTTCTATTTCAATAATTTTATTATTTAGTTCCAATGGAAAAAGTTGAAATCTAATATATTTGCTCTTTTGTTGCAATTTTATATAAACCTTCTTTTTTATTCTGTTTTATAGCACTACTTTTATTAATCCAGTTATATTTACTCGTGCATTGCATCGCTGCCAGATTATTTTATCATAAAGTTCTTATCACTGATTAAAAATCCCTATAACCGAACGCAGTAACAGGGATTTTGTATTAATACAAGGCTTATTTTATCTACATTAATTATAAAAAAATTTCTCTCTCAAGCGGGGCCTGTCTTTAATTATTTGTCTTTTAAATCCTGCAAAAGGAGTATCATCCTGCAACATTTGAACTATCATTTTTGCAGCTGCATCTTTTACTTGTTCATTAGATGATGTTTCGAATTTATTTATATAGCTAGTAAAATAGCCTACTTCTAACATTAATAAATCTCTTAGAGTTTTAGCTGAAAATTTATTAGAAAATGTAGTGCCAGTATAGATTTTATTCAACAAATCCACCGTAATTAATACTTTTTCATCATTAACCAATGCTTTAATTTCCACTTTAGGATTATTATCTTTAGCAAGTGAGGTTAAATGATGGTCTATCATATTTTCTATATCATCATTAAGAGGATTTAACAAATTTATCATAGTTCCTTTCAATGTATTACAATGCTTACAAGCCCACAAAAGATTCATCCAATCAAATTTTAGTTCCTTATCTTCCTTATGAGGTATAAAATGTTCTATTTCACCACCTACTAATCCCTTATTTTCACATAAATAACATTTTTCATGTGCATCTTCAACTAATTGATTTAAGATTATTTCTTGCTTGCAATTTCCCACTTTAAGTCTTTTTTGTTTTTCTAAAACTGCTATTATTTCTGGAGTAGCTGGAGTTTTCTTGATTTGTATCATAATTACCCCCTACTTTTTCTGTCCATCTCTAATATATTAAACCGTAAAACCACTTCTGGAGACTTGCTCATATCTAACTTACTCAATTCCTCACTAATTGCTATTATTTCCTCTTCATTATCAGGTTCATGATTTAATAAATATTCGTACCTATCGAGTTTAATCTGGATTACTTGGGAGTACTCCCCAACTTCAAAATATTCTTCTACTATACCTGAATATGAAACACCAGATAAATTTTCTACATGCTCCTGTTTTTCTAAGTCATATATCACTGCATTTGGAATGGAACTTAGTATAAATGGGGAATGAGTAGTAACAATAAATTGTAGTTTAGGAAAAAAGCTAGTTAAAAAAGGTAAAATTTTCTTTTGTAGCTGTATATGCAGGTGCGTTTCTATTTCATCAATGAGCACTATGCCCTCCACATCATATGCTGTTGTATCTGTCTTTTCCATACGCATAATTAAGTTAATTATAATATCCAAAACAGCTGAATATCCTGCTGATAATTCATTAAATTGATACGGCTCTCTATTAGGTTCTTCTATATAAAAAGCTAATTCTTTTCGATTGAACTTTAGTTTCAGCCCTGGCTGTTCAAATAATTCTTGTAAAGCACTATCAAACCGATTAAACCAACTTTGAATATTTGCTACTTCATTCAAATCCCCCTCGACTCCCAAAAATGCTTGTTGAGTTTTTAAGTAAAGCAAATACTCCATAAATTTTTGATCTAATTCTTGGTCTATAGACCGTGGCACCTCATCAAAATTTACTGCTTTTGGATTGGGTCTATCTTCTGAATTTACAATATTAACTTTTTTTGTAGCCCCAAAATATACTAATATAAATTTACCATTCTTGTACTGGTCTATAGGCAAATTTGAAAATGCTTGAAAATGTCCTTTTCCATCAACTAAATCTACATATAATCCGTCTTCATATTTAGTTATTTCAGCCTCTAATGCATTCTTTTTATTCTTCAGTGACATTAA
>MDJN01000078.1 GCA_001995005.1 Candidatus Parepulonipiscium sp. PG-Nun2H_MBin03
CTAGATAAATATGAACTATAAATATTAAAGTTTTCTTCTATAAAAATCATAGTTTTTGTAGCAGGGGCAAGGGACGAAGTCTCTTGGAGGGGTTTCGCCCCTCCCACCCCGATTATAAGGATAACTCTAATAAATAACTATTTGTCAACAAACTGAGCATAGGCAAAACTAGCCTATGCTTCTTTATTGTCTGCGACTTCTGGATTGATAATAACTTTTAGTAAGTTAATACGGTTATTATAAGTTTCTTCTACTATAAAGGTAAGAGTATAATCTTCCACAACTTCGCCAACATTAGGAAATCTATCAAGCAGTCCGATAACGTATCCGCCTAGAGAATCAAATTCATTAGATTTAATATCAAGCCCCAATTTATCATTAAAATCGCTAATACGATATGTGCCATCAATCAAAAATTCACTTTCGCTTATTTGCATAAAGTCGTCATTATGCGTGTCATACTCATCTTCAATTTCACCAACAATCTCTTCTATCAAATCTTCAAGGGTAAGCAACCCAGAAGTACCCCCGTATTCGTCAACTACAAATGCAATTCCTGCTTTTTTTGTACGTAATTCTTTTAGTAACTCATCTATCCGCTTAAATTCATGCACAAAATACGCATCTCTTAAAATGGAAGAAACTTTAAATGTAGCTGTATCAAAATTGTTAAGTAACAAATCTTTTATATACACCATCCCGATGATATTATCATGTGTTTCTGAAAAGACAGGCATTCTGGAAAATTGATACTCCTTATATAAAGATAAGATATCATCATATGTAGCTTCTATATCAATAGCTACCATATCCGTTCTGGGTACCATAATGTCTTTTGCATATGAATCGCCAAATTCAAATACGTTATAAATCATCTCTTTTTCTTCATCTTCTAATACGCCTTCTTCGTGGCTTACAGTAACAATAGTTTTAAGTTGATCTTCTGTAATAAAAGCGCGACTACTTTCAGGTTTTCCTCCCAAAAGCCGAATTATAAAATTTGAAATTGCCATAAGGACACCAACAATAGGGGATAGCACAGCCACCACAACTGCAATTACAGGAGATACAAATAATGCTACTTTTTGAGCATGTTTTGAGGCTGTAGATTTTGGAGTAATCTCTCCAAATATTAAAACTAAAATAGTCATAACTCCAGTTGCAATACCAGGGCCAGCATCATTAAAGATGTCTGTAGCTAAAACGGTGGATAAGGCTGAGGCACCAATATTAACTAAATTGTTACCAACTAAAATAGAACCTAACAGTTTTTGTGGATCCTCTAACAGCTTTTCAACTAATTTAGCACCTTTTATATTTTGAGACACCATATATCTAACATCAATTTTTGTGATTGACATAAGAGCTGTTTCTGACATTGAAAAAAATCCTGACCCTACTATTAGTAGCAAGATTATGGTTATCTGGATCCAGTGTTCTGAACTCAATTTAAATTTCACACTCCTAACTAATGTGGTTATTTTAATTTACTCAATAAACTAGTATTAGTATATGTCAAAACGCTTAAAATTATTAAAGGACTAAATTAAAAGTGACGATATATCTTAAGAGGTGAGATTGTGTTAGAAAAAATTGCTAATAATAATGTGATGGCAACGTATCAATATGCGGTTATGCCAAAAGAACAACAACAAACAATAATTTTTGAAGAAAAACAAAGTTCATATGAAAAACAAGCCGAGCAGGCACAAAATATGATGTATGACAGTTCTTGGTTTAATCAATTAGAAATGAATTATACTTTTGAAGAAGATATGGAACAACTTGCAAAAAGCGGTGTAAATATAGAAGACTTAGCAATAGATGATTATGAATATATAAAAGAAACACAAGATGTTGGGCAAGTTACTTCAAAAGACAGAGCAAAAGTGGAAAGGTTAAAAGAGCATACTGATGGAATGTATAAAACTGCGATACAACAAGAGGATGCGATAACTGTAAATAGTTTATATATGGGCAGTTTTACTACAGTAAATACAACAAGCTTTACTAACGATAATGTGTTGCATGTGTTACAAATGAATAATTTACCAGATACTACAGGTAACGTTTGGGCAGCAGGAAAGCTTATGAGCATTGGAGAAGATGTGTCTCGGGCCAATGTTGTAAAGATGCAAAACCTATACAATGCCATAGAACTTATGGACTTACCCACAGATGATGGTGAGCTAAGTAATTTAGAAAAGGCTACTAAAACTATTATTGAAGAAGAAAAAGTAATGTATGTAGAAAAAGATATGCAAGATATTGTAGATATTATTTCTGGAGCAAAGGACAGCGATATACAAAGAGCATTGGATACAGATGGTTTTGTAACTATAAATAATCTGCGAGAATCTATGCATATAAATACCGAAAAAGCTCTAGGGAAAATCTCAGAACAAAATAATGATACTTTGCACAAAATGGCAAATGAGGACTATGACGAAAATAGCCCAGATATAAAAGATGTTATAGATATAAAACAACCATCTAAAATTGACGATATTAAAGAACAGATAGAGATAATAAGAGCAAAACTAACTGTACAAGCAGCCAGAAATATCAGTGCTAAGATGCCACTAGAAAGCACTGAATTATCTAAGATTGCAACAGAACTTACAAACAATTCTCAAAACATGATGGAGCGTGCAGCAAAAAATGCTAATCTTGAATTGACCAAAGAAAATAAAGATACTTTAGAAGTGGTCTTGGCAACAGTTACTCAGATGCAATATTCAAAGGAAAGCTCTCTAACACTGCAAATACAATCATCAGAAGAAGCTACCCTAAGTGAGTTTAACCAAGTTTTATCAAAGTATAAAGAGCAAGAGCTGACCCCGGAAGCTAGGTTTAAGGAGAATATATCTACAGTAAAAGACCAAATTCAATCAGTATTAGAACAAAATGATTTGCCTATTAATCCATTAAGTATCCAATCAGCAACAGCTTTAATCTTAAATGAACAAGAGATAACATTAGAAAGCCTTGAAGATACAATGGTAATAGCTAATAAAATGAATACATTTTTTGAGGAGATGACTCCAAACATTGCAGCTAGTATGATAAAAGAAGGGATAAACCCATACTACAGTAATATAGATACAATCTTAAGTTTTGTGGCAGAAAATAAAGCTGAGGATAACAAGAAAAGTGTGGCACAGGCTATTGTAGCCTTGTCTGAAAATGGGCAAATAAATGATACCCAAAAAGATGAACTTATAGGACTTTATCAAGTGTTGAATTCTATTGAAAATAATAAAGAGCAAGTTATAGGATATTTACAAAAAAACAACTTACCTCTTACTATTAATAGATTGCAAGAGGCAGTAAAATATGTAAATGACGGAAACTTAGAGGCAATTATAGACGATATGTTTGGTGAGATAGAAGGATATAAACGAAAGTCTACAAAGCAAAAGATAGACGATGCCAGAGAGATTAATAAAGATTTATTGGAGGCTACTAAGATAGTAGAAAATAGTAAGTTATCTAATAATACAACAGATTTATCCACCAAGATACAAAGCATGATATACCCATTTGTAAAATCAGCTCTTAAACAAGAATTAGGCAATTTTAAAGATATGGATACATTACCAGACAGTTTGCTGGAAAAGATGAATGTAGCAAAAAATGCTAGTTCCGCAGTAATAGATAAACTAAATGAGAAGAATATTCCAGTAACCATAAATAACATATACCTTATGGACAAATTTATGGCAGACCCAAATGAATTTAGTGAAATATTAAAACAGAAGATGGATACAAACGAATATTTTCCTAAAAGTTTTTTAGAGCTAGAAGAAGAATTAGAAGAGATTTATGAAGATGCATATGAGCAAAAGCAAAGTGCATTGGCAGAAGGAGATATCAATTCTTATAAGCAAAATAAAAGCATTGAAGAAGTGACACAGTTTACAAAAACTTTGAATGACCAAGACGGAGTATATCAAATTCCTTTTATAATATCAGGTGAGGCTCGTACAGTAAACTTGTATGTTAAAGATAAGGCAAAGGCGTTAGGTCAAATAAAAGATGAACTAAATGCTGTAATTAGTTATGATACTAAAAATATGGGAACTGTGGTAGCAAATCTTAAAATAACACCTGACACTGTAAAGTATGAAATAAGTGCCAAAGATGATTACACAACTAATAAATTATCAAATAAGAGCCAAAACCTAAATAAAATGATAGAAGAAATTGGATATAAGGTAAAAGAAGCATTGTATATGGCAGATCATACTTATGAGCCTGTTTTACAGTCTACGCCTAGCGTCAAACCTAGCAGCGATAGTCAGTTTGAAGAGATTGTTTAAATTACCCTAGGAGGGGTTGGTAGTATGCAAGACGAAATTTTAGAAATTGTAAAACAATTCATAACACATTTTGAAGATGTAGATAGAGAGGAAAAAGATGATAACAGTAGCACAAGTAGCACAAGCATCTGATATAGAATTACTTTGTATAACTTATGATATATTTTTAGAAAATGTACAACAAGCACAGGAGACAGCAGACGATAAATATATTAAAAAAGCAAGGGAAGTATTATTAATTCTTATTGAAAATCTTGACTTATCAGTGCCGATTTCCCAAGACTTATTTGACTTATATATTTATGTTCAAAAGTTATTAATTTCTAAAAAAGAATTGCCGGCAGTTCATAGAATAATATCTAAAATAAAAGAAGGGTACCAAACATTAATTGAGCAAGGAATACACGTGGAGGAAAAAATGCTCACAAATACGCAAAATGTGTACGCTGGAATGACTTATGGTAGAAGTAATTTAGATGAGATAGTATTAGAAGATAATAACCGTGGATTTAGAATATAAAGGAGAAATTACATGAAAATAAATCAAAATATACCAGCACTGCAAACATTAACAACGCTGAATAAAACTAACAGAGCACAAACAGACTCTATGCAAAGACTATCTTCAGGACTTAGAATAAACGGTTCTAAAGATGACCCAGCAGGTATGGCAATAGCAAAGAAAATGTCTGCTCAAGTAGACTCGTTGCAACAAGCAAATAGAAATAGCTTAGACGGTATATCGCTAATCCAAACGGCAGAAGGAGCATTGAATGAGGTGCACGACATTGCAAGACGAATGAGAGAGCTTGCAATAATGTCAGCAACAGATACCTATGTAGACGAGGATAGAAAAAAAATACAATTAGAGATTGATGAACTGGTAAAAGAAATTGATAGAATTGGTGCTGAGACTGAATTTAATGGTATCAACGTCTTAGACGGGCAGTATGAAATACTAGAAAGTGCAGGATTTGAGTTTGCTCAAACGGTGACAGATGGTGGAGTTGCAACAACTTATGCGTTAACTATAAGTGCACCGTCTCCTGGTGATAGTATAGTAATAGACGGGGTAACCATATCATTTTATGACAGCACCCTAGGTGTACCTGCTAGTGCAGATGACATAGATATTAGTGGAGATTGGCAAACAGCAATTGCATATCAATCATATCCAAACTATACAGGTAGAGTGGTTGATGGAGAGATAGTATTAACAGCAATTGATTTAGGCACAGACCTAAATGATACTGATCCAGTAGGAGATGCAACTGGTGCTATAACAGCGACTAGCAGAATGACAGCGTATGGCATAAACGATGGAGCTATATCACAATATGAAGTGAAACTAGGTGATGATGATCCGATTGTAGGGCAAGGATTTACTATTGATGGTATTGCGTTTGAATACTATGACTCTAGTGACGGAGAATATATGGGCACAGCACAACCACTTGATATAAATGGGGATATATTAGAGCAGTTACAGCAATATAATTTTGATAATATTACTGTATCAGCATCAGCAACAGATGGATATGATATAACGATTACTGCAAAAGCATCAGGTGCAGATGGTGATTATATAATAATGCATAACGGGGGGTCGTCTCCGAGGGAAGTATTTATACAATCTGGAGCATCTGCAAATCAGCTTACTTTAATAAATTTAGCAAGTGCAAATTCTGAAGCATTAGGTCTTACTAGTAGAACTTGGCAAAACGGATATACAGATTATCTTTTAATTGAAGATACAGTAGAAGATGATATTAATACTAATCGTTACGGAGTTTCTTTATTAAATATAGATGATGCAAATAACGCCATTGGCATAATAGACAATGCTATAGCAGAAGTTTCCGCACAAAGAGCATATATGGGTGCTATGCAAAACAGATTAGAATATACTGTTAAGAACTTAGGAGTAACAGTAGAAAATGCAACCAGCTCTTTATCAAGGATACAAGATACTGATATGGCAGAAGAGATGGCCGAATTTACAAAAAATAATATTTTAACGCAAGCAGCAACTTCTATGATGGCACAAGCAAATCAACTACCACAACAAGTGTTCCAACTGTTACAAGGGTAAGGTTGAAGGGAGAATTGCATGAAAATTAATAATAATATACCAGCAATGCAAACACAAGCATCCTTAAATAAAGTTAATAAAGCACAATCGTATTCAATCCAAAAATTATCTTCTGGACTTAAAATAAATAACCTAAAAGATGACGCAACAGGTATGACTATGTCAAAGAGGATGAGGGCACAAATAGATTCTTTAAAAAGTTCTAATAGAAATAACTTAGAAGGTATTTCTCTAATACAAACAGCTGAAGGAGCTTTAAATGAAGTCCATGATGTGATGCGACGAATGCGAGAACTGGCGGTGATGTCAGCAACCGATACTTATACAGAAGCTGATAGAGAGAAAATGCAGGTAGAAATTGATGAACTAATAAAGGAAATTGAAAATATTAGTACAACCACCCAATATAATGATATTAATGTATTATCAGGGCAATATGAAATACCCGAGAATACAGGCTTTGAATTATCAAAAACAAGCGAGGGAGAGCTGGCACAATATACGATAAGTATAAGTGACCCATCGCATGGTAGCACAGTTACTATAGACGGAGTTAGGATAGTATTTTACGACAGCAGCATAGCAGGGTATACGCCAGGTTCGAGAGAGATAGACATTAATGGGGATTGGGAAACAGAAATTTCAAACTTAGATTTTACCAACTATACAGGAGAGATGACTGACCTTGGGCTAGTTTTAACAGCGAAGGAGCCGGGGAGTGCATTAAATAGCGTAGACCCCATAACAACAACGTCTAGCGATATAACAGCAAACAGTACAATGGTTACACCAGGTATTGATGCTGATGATACAGCAGAGTATGAGTTGAAGTTAGGAGAGATAACCGTTGGGGAAGGATTTACTATTGATGGTGTTGCATTTGAATACTATGACTCAACAGAAGGAGAGTATAGAGGAACAGCAGAGCCGATAGATATTAATCAGGATGCAGAAGATATAATATCATATTTAACCAAATACAACTTTAAAAATGTTGAGGTAGAACCATCGGTAACTGGTTATTATGATTTAAAGATTACTTCTAAAGCAGAAGGAGATAATTATCTAATAATCCATAATGGAGCCACTGCACCACGGAACGTATTTATACAATCCGGTGCGGAGGCAAATCAATTAACGCAAATAGACTTAAGCAGTGTAACCACTGAAGGGCTGGGGTTAACCAGTAGAATGTCACAAAATGGATATACAGATTATCTGCTAATTGAAGATAATATAGAAGATGATGGAATCAATACTGCACGATATGGTATATCTATATTAACTATGGATGATGCAAACAATGCAATAGGCATACTAGACGAGGCAATATCAAAAGTATCAGCCCAAAGAGGATACATGGGTGCTATGCAAAATAGGTTAGAATATGCAGCAAAAAATACTGGTAATGCAGAAGTAAATTCGACTGGTGCATTATCTAGGATAATAGACACAAATATGGCAGAAGAGATGGCAGAATTTACAAAAAACAACATTGTAATACAATCATCAAGCTCGATGCTGGCACAAGCAAATCAAAGACCACAAGAGATACTAAAATTATTAAAATAGGCAAAAAAGGGGCTGTCGCTTTTAGGAATAAATCTTCCTAGGCGATGCCCCTTTTTTCAATCAACCACAAAATAGATAAAATCTATTTTGATGATTAGGGTTAGGAAAAGATTTTCCGTAGAATAAGTATTTTTTAATATTCAGTTAATAATAAAGATATAAAATATATCTATAAATAAAGATTTCACGGGAGGAATTAAGATGGATAAGAAAGTAAAAGTAGGATTAACAGTAGGAGGAGTAACCACGATAGGAGCAATTTTGGTGGGGACGATGATATTTAGTAATCATATTGGCAAGGAGCAAGCACGTCAAATTGCGTTTAATCACGCAGGCATAAATGATACTGAGGTTGTGTTTGCCAATACTGGGATTGATTTTGACGATATGCGCTTTCACTATGATGTGGAGTTTATAGTAGAGGGCACGGAGTATGATTACGAAATTGATGCCACAACGGGGATTATTTTAGATGCGGATAGTGAGGGGAATTATAGAAGGTAAGGTGTAAAATATGAGAGTTTTGATAGCTGAAGATGAGCTTGATTTGAACAAAGTTATGGTGAAAAAACTGAAATCTGAAGGGTATAGCGTGGACGGTGCTGTGGATGGAGAAGAGGCGATAGACTTTGTGAAAATATCCAAATATGACGTTATTATACTTGATATTATGATGCCAAAAATTAATGGTTATGGCGTTTTAGAATATATTAGAAAACGAAAAATTGATACGCCAGTGATATTTTTGAGTGCAAAAGATGCCATAGACGATAGGGTAAAAGGCTTAGATATGGGAGCGAACGATTATATCGTAAAACCATTCTCGTTTGAGGAATTGCTGGCTAGAATTAGGGTTATGGTGCGAAAAAATAGCGGAGAAATTACCAATATTATAAAGGTGGGAGAACTAGAATTAGACGCAAATAAAAAAAGTGTAAAATACCAAAATAAGCTCGTGGAGTTGTCGGCTAAGGAGTATGCAATTTTAGAATATTTTATGTATAACAAAGGAATTACGCTAAGTCGGGGGCAAATTGAACTGAATGTTTGGGGGTATGACTATGATGGGGCATCAAATATGGTGGACGTATACATTAGATATATAAGGAAGAAAGTCGGCACAAGTTTGATACACACAGTGCGTGGAATGGGTTATGTGCTAAGGGATGAGGAGGGATGAAAAGACAGTCTATTACCTTTAGGATAGCATTTTTGAATACGGTGTTTATGAGCCTTATGGTAGGATTTACTTTAGCGGTGATTTTGACCATTAGCGAAACGGTGATTACACAAAATAGTCAGGCTACTCTAAAAAATGTGGTTTATGATAATGTTGAGGAAATTCGACTGAAAAATGGTAAGCTAGAATTTGACGACTTGGAGTTTGAAGAGGATGGGGTTAAAAGTGCGATATTTGACAGCGAAATGCAGATGATTCAAGGCGTTTCTAGTACGGAGTTTCAGCTAGAGCATGGATTTATGGACGGGGCTATACAAGAGGTTTATGTGGGGACCGACATTTATATTATATATGATAGGAAAATTCCGAATATTGATTTGTGGGTGAGAGGGATAATTGTTTTGTATGATGCGGTGCGTGAGGTTAGAATGTTGATTATTAGCACGGTGGTGATACTGCCGATTTTTGTAATAATAGGTACGATAGGTAGTTATCTTATTGCTAGAAATTCTCTGCACCCTATAAATAAGATTGTGGATACCGCAAAAATGATTACCAAGGGGACGGACCTCACACAACGGATTAATCTAGATAGCGGAGGTCAAGAATTATACGAATTAGCCAGGACATTTGATGAAATGTTTGATAGGTTGGAGAGGTCGTTTGACCTTGAAAAGCAGTTTGTGTCTGATGTGTCGCACGAAATACGTACGCCGATTACTGTGATTTTGGCACAATGTGAGTTTGCAAAAGATAGCAATATCCAAGATAAAAATGAGGCATTTGAAGTAATCACTAGGCAAGCGGGCAAGATGAAAAGACTGATAGCTGAATTGTTAATGCTTAGCCGTATGGACAGAGGGTTTGAAAAAATAAATCTGGATAAGGTAAATTTGAGTGAGCTGTTATATGAAATATGTGATGAACAAAAGATAATTATGCCGTGTGAAATCAAGATGGATATAGAAAAAGATATTGTGATAACTCTTGATGAAATGCTGATCAATAGACTAATTATAAACTTGATTAGCAACGCTTATAAATATAGCGGTGATGATGGAGTGATAAAAGTTAGTTTAAAAAAAGTGCATAATGGCATAGATTTGCTAGTCGAAGATAACGGAATTGGGATAAAAAAAGAGGACATTGCGAAAATATGGAGAAGGTTTTACCAAGTGGAAATGTCAAGGAGCGACAAGGAGAGCATGGGGCTTGGCTTGTCCATGGTATCGGAAATAGCGAAACTTCATAATGCAAAAGTTAGCGTAGAGAGTGAAGTCGGGGTTGGCAGTTGCTTTAAGGTAGAATTTGAAACAAAAAATGTGGATTAATAAATATTTTAATCTTCCTTTAATAATAGGGCTATATACTGAAGTTATATAAAAACATTATTGGGAGGGTTTAAGATGAAATTGATGGCAATAGCAACATTATTAGGGGTGGCACTAGTGGGGGCAACTCAAGTTAGTGCTACAGAGGTGAGCAGTTTAATAGATAAAGAGGTGAGCAGTTTAATAGATAAAGAGCAAGCACAAAGTATCGCATTTAATCATGCGGGGGTAATTGCTAAAGATGTGACATTTGTAAACACAACGCTTGAATATGATGATATGCGACTGGAATATGATGTGGAATTTATACTAAACGGGATTGAGTACGACTATGAGATAGATGCGATAACGGGAATGGTACTTGATTATGATAATGAGGTGGATGACGATTGGCATAGATGGTTGGTGAAAATTGGGTATTTTTTGGGTGAGCAAAAAGTTGGCGTGGGTCAAATAAATTCGGAGTTTGAGCAAATTGTGGTACCAACACAAAATAACGAAAACTCCCGGTACATCACAAAGGAGCAAGCACAAGAAATAGCATATAACCACGCGGGAATTATCCCAAGTGAGGTGCGTAAGTTTGAGATAGAATTTGAGTATGATAAAGGCGTGAGCGTGTATGAAATGGAGTGGGAAATGGGATACATGGAATACGAATGCGAAGTGAACGCACTCACAGGCGAAATATATAAATTTAAAATAGATTAGAAATATGAAGAAAGAGGTATCGCTTTTAGGAAAAATAT
>MDJN01000079.1 GCA_001995005.1 Candidatus Parepulonipiscium sp. PG-Nun2H_MBin03
AAGTATCTTCAAATTCAGATAATAATAAGTCCACTCCTACTATTCCTATAAAATTATTATTTTGCATAATAGGCACGCTAAGTGTTACAACAGGTAAATCTTGCTCTCCTAGCCATGCGTCTGTAATGTAAGGCTTACCTGTAGCTTTTGGAATTGCATAATAGTCGTCATTCGCATAATCATTATATGATGTATATGAACCTACAGTATTGTTTGCATCGACATAAAATGCATATGCACCCATAGATGAATCAAATACATTTGGTTCAAAATATATTCCCATTGCATCGTATAAAGGAGTATTTAATACATAACTTAAAACCGTATTATACGCATACTCTTCTAAAGGTATTAGCTGGCTATTAATATTTTGGTTATATACTATACTACGTGTTTTCTCCTCTTCGTTAAATAAATTTACTGTATTAAGATTGTCACTTAAATATGTAGCAAGGTTTGTCACTGTAGCATTAGCGGTATCAAATTTATTTTGTACTAAAGCAGCATTTAGTCGTGCATATGCATCTAATTGTCCACTAAGTAATTTTGACGTTACTATAGTATTGTTTATTAGTAATCCAGACACTACTAACATAATTGATGTAATTGAAAGTGTAAGCATAATAATTATTAGCTTTTTTTGCACTTTCATCGAGTTGAACTTCTCCATAATATCCCTCCTAATTTTATTTTCTCTGTCATAATTATACTATAATTATATATAAATTTCAATATTAATGTATCATTTAATATGGTAATTTCTTCAACGCAATCGTGTGTTTTCCTTTGCAAATACAAACTATATATATAGTTCTTTATTTTTGACCAAAGTAATATTCTATGCTATACTAAAATTATATCTTATTAGTCAATATCTCAAAATATAGAAATCTGTTAAGTTAACTTAACAAGACCCAATAAAATGCAAGGAGGTGATTAAATGAATATATGGCTATGTATATATTTAATAGTTTTTATAGTACATAATATGATATTTTTTAATTTGGTAAATCAAATGTTAGTCCTTAAAAAAGGTTATAAGGCTCTACGGATAATAACTATATTAAATTCGCTTATGTGGATCATGCTAGAAATTTTGATAGGTATACATAACCCAATAGCATATTTATTCCTATTTATTATTTATATTATAGAAGTTATATATTTATATGAAGTTACGCTTATTCCTGCTTTAGTAGCTGGTCTAACGCTGCCTATTCATGTGTTTGCTCTTAAATTAATCTTAATAGGAACAGTATCTTTAATAAGTGATTGGAGCATTTATTTTATCCTAACTCATGATTACTTAGATATTATCATCATGATTGTAGTATCTTTAATGTTATCTCTTAGTACATATACATTAATAGTGTTAACCAAAGATAGCGATGCTCTAGTTATGACAACTGAAAAAACAAGACTTCACTTATTTATTGCAATGGAATTTATTAATATTATTTTAATACTTTCTACGAGCCTAACTAATAGTTCTAATATAGAAGTTAAGATTTTTTCAGCACAACAACTAATGATGGGAGTTACGGCATTAGCTAACCTATATATAGGAATGGGTATTATGATGGAGATGGCATCTGTAACAGAAGCATATGCTAGCAAAGAGCAGGATTTAATTATTAAAGCAGAGCGTGACCCTCTAGTAGGTGCCTATAATAAAGCTGTTACAGAACAACTAATTGACGAACATCTTAAGCAATATAATCAAGGCGTACTCATTATGATTGATATTGATAATTTTAAGGCTATTAATGATACCTTCGGACATGCTTATGGGGATAAAGTTTTGATAGAAGTGCATGATATTTTAAAAGAAGCTGCAACTGCAGAAGATATTATAGGCAGAGTAGGCGGCGATGAATTTATGATATTTCATAAACTACCAGCACCAATAGACGATATTATTGAACAAGTAACAACATTATGCGGATTATTACAAAAAACTTATGTAGTTAAAGGCTTAGCCAGTATTGATATTTCAGCGAGCATCGGAATTGTCATAGCAACTGATCAAGAACAGTACAATTTTAATACACTCTATCAAAAAGCAGACCAAGCTATGTATATTACCAAGCAGAATAATAAAAATGGTTTTACAGTGTATAATTTGTTAGATCAACTTGATATAACCAAAAATCTATGATAGACAATAAATGACTCAATTGAGTCATTTACTTTCTATCATTATAGCAGTGTAAAGCACTTGATTATTTTCTTAATTTCTTCATCGTATAAATAAATTTTTGCGTCTAAACTGTAATATTTTTAAGCATCTTAGTTTTATAAGATTTTAACTTTTTAAACTATTAATCAGCTTTGCAAGTACGCATTTTGTTAAATTTACTGGTTGTACATCGTAGTCTATATCATCTCTGTTATAGTATATCCATTCTTGTAACTCATTTTTGTGGTCATCTATTTTCAACAGAGAGAGTATTAATATTATCTTCAGTGGGTATTTTAACTGACTAGTATTATTTTCTCTTCTATATTGTGCTAGATGGAACTCAATATTTTTAATTGAATGTTTATATTTTGGAATAGTAATACCCTTATTTTCTACCCACTCTATTAATTCTATCATTAAAGGATCAAGCACTATTTCGCTATTTAGAATTTGCTCCTTCATCTCGTCGGGACCTTTTAGCTCTATCGAAACATTTGCTAATTTTTGTTGATTATCGCTGTTATCGCAAGTATACAATACCACTTTTCCCTCTGGTAACATCGTAAATAATAACCGATGGATAGTATATAAGAGCTTTAATTCTGCATCTGATAGTAAGCTCAGTTCACTCTTAAGAGTACGTGAAAATACAAACACACAGAAGGCACCGTATCTTAAATCTGTTCCAAATACCTCTATATCTTCTACTAGATTATGAGCCATAAGGTTCCTATAAAATTTTCCTAATTTAACAGATGGCCCTACCACTTCATCCGTCTTACCTTTAATAGGTTCTACATAATAAAATAAATTACGTAAATGCTTGCGTAACTTAATAGAAAATTTCATTAGCCAAGTATCTGGTAGGTCTTTTATAGACTTTTCTAATTCACACTCTTCATCCTCAAGTTCTCGTAGTTGTTTAACTAATGGCAATATCTCCTCCTTTAAAATTTCAGGTATATCTACAATGATTGAATGCCATTCGTCTGCTTGTAACTTATCTTCAATTTCTTTACCAGTTCCTTTACTACATATATCTTTTATTTTTGATAAGTGTATACATAATAGATCACAATCATCAATATCGTCAACCGTACACCACTTATCTTTATTCAAGTAGCAATATTGGAATTCACCTGTACCCACTGTATCCACTACCTTTGTTCTACACCGTTTTTTATAACCAAGTTTTTTTAATTTCCTCTTCAATTCTTCTCTGAATATATTGCACATTTCTTCTCTTTTACTCTTTTGCTGCTCCCGATTCTGAGCTAATTTTTGTTTAGTTTTATTATTTTGGTGTTCATCTTTATAATTTTCTACCGAAATCCGTTCCTTACTCAGCTTATCTTTCATATCAAGCATATCCGCTTTAACATCAGATAACGTTTCTCTTAAGATGCTTTTATCAATATCTAAATCTGGTCTCACTGGTGTATTTATTGATTCCTCAATAACATCTGCAATTCCCTGTAATAACTCTTCGTCATGATACCTCTTAGCAAGCAAACTCGCTTCTAACTTTGCATCTGTCTTAACATTACGATGGGTTTGAAATTGTTTCATTTCACTTTCTAAATGCCTCTCTGCCGTTTGTCGATCTTGTGTTATCTTTAAGTTTAGTCTTTGAATATCCTCTTCATATGACAAGCCATGACCTAACTCTGCTACTTTATTTAAACATTTCTCACTTTGTTGTAGCTTTTGCAGCTCCTTTTTAGTTTCTTTATATTCGATATGGTGTCTCTTCTCTTCTTGGGTAGCTTCCCTAGAAACTTTTAAGGCATTATTTATTAAAAATTTCGTGTTTTTCATATATCTATTCCCTTCTTTACTAGAAAAACACTTTACAACTGCTATATAGAAGAAAACTTCATTCAGTGGGGGTTCTAACCCCACCACTGAATGTTAGTTGCCTTAATCTGAAAAGATTACTTGCTCTTTATCTCACCGCCTAAGAGGCGGGAGTATTA
>MDJN01000080.1 GCA_001995005.1 Candidatus Parepulonipiscium sp. PG-Nun2H_MBin03
GTGCAAGACTTCTATCCAACCCCATCAACGCTTGCAACTTGTATGTATTATACTGAGCTTGACCCTTATACGCTAAAAAAAGTATATGTGGCAAAAAAAGCCACAGAAAAAGCTATGCAACGGGCACTTTTGCAGTACAATAATAAAAAAAATAAAGATTTAGTCTCTAAGGCTTTACTTAAAGTAGGTAGACATGATTTAATAGGTAATGATAAAAAATGTTTAATACGAGGATAAAATATGAAACAAAGAAGTGTATTAGGGTTGGTTATATGCATGTTATCAGGGCTTACAATAGGAAATTTTTTGGGTACTATTTTTGCAGGAATACCAGTTTTAGAAGTTTTAAATTATAGTCAGACTTTTGGTTTAACCACACCGGTAGAAGTGGATTTTGGGTTTCTAATAATAACATTAAAAATCCAGTTTAATATAACGCTAGTAGGGATTTTAGGGCTTGTGATAGGAGTTATGGCGTATAGAAAAATTTAAGTATTAAAAAAGTATAAAAAAAATGTAAAATGGCAATTATCTAATAAAGATATGATGCTAAGTTAGGTATCAAAAATTGGATAACAGAATAAGTGATTATGGCGCTAATATTGTGTGAAAAATACAAGAATAAATGAACTAAAATAAAAATATTAATGAAATTTAAAAAATAACTATAGTTTATGTTGAAAAAGATTAGAAAAGAATGTATTATGATATATAGGCATTATTAATATAGCGAGTAATAAGTTGAAATATATAATATGGAGGTAAGTATGTTTGGTAAGGATATGGGTATAGATTTAGGTACTGCAAATACATTAGTTTTTGTAAAAGGAAGGGGGATTGTAGTAAATGAACCTTCAGTTGTTGCTATAAAAGAAAGAAGTAACCAAATATTAGCAGTAGGAGATGAGGCAAAGCAGATGATAGGCCGTACTCCGGGTAATATAGTTGCAATAAGACCTTTGCGAGATGGAGTTATTGCAGATTTTGGAACTACTGAAGCTATGATTAGATACTTTATTGGAAAAGCATATAAACAATCCCTATTTACAGCAAAGCCACGTGTAATAGTATGTGTACCTTCCGGTGTAACTACAGTGGAAAGGCGTGCTGTTGAAGAAGCTACTATAAAAGCTGGTGCAAAGCAAGCTCTTATAATGGAAGAGCCTATGGCAGCGGCGATAGGCTCAGATATGAGAGTGGAAGAGCCAACAGGCAATATGGTAGTAGATATTGGAGGCGGAACAACAGATGTTGCAGTAATATCTCTAGGTGGTATAGTTGCAAGTAAGTCACTCAGAATTGCAGGAGATGAATTTGACGAATATATAGTATCCTATATAAAGAAAGAATACAATTTGATGATAGGAGAAAGAACAGCTGAGCAAATTAAAGTTACAATAGGTGCAGCATACGAAGTGAATGGGGATAAGCCTATGGAAATTAGGGGACGTGACTTGGTTACAGGATTGCCTAAAATACTAACTATAGTATCTTCTGAAATAACAGGTGCCATAAAAGAGCCTGTAAATTCTATAATTGAAGCTATAAAATCAACTCTTGAGAAGACACCACCTGAGCTGGCTGCGGACATTATGGAAAGTGGAATTATGCTAACAGGAGGAGGGGCTCTGCTTAAAGGGCTTGATGAATTGATTAGTTTAGAAACAGGTATGCCTGTAAGAATAGCTGATGAACCTCTTGATTGCGTGGCACGAGGCACGGGGCTAGCACTAGAGAATATTGAAAAATGGGCAGGGTTATTTGCTGATGAAAAATAGACAATAGGAGGACTTATGAAACTACCACAAAAAGTAACACGAAAAAGAATGCGTATAATACTTACAACTGTTATTGTGGTAGCAATACTTACTAGTGTTGGAAATAGGTATAATATAACCTTATTAAATACGATATCTGATGTTTTAACTTATCCTATATCTAAGATAGTTATGTTTACGAAATACAATATTAGCGACTTTTTTACAAACTTTACCGATGTTGAGGAAATTAGGCATCAAAATGAATTAATACTAGAAGAAAATGCAAGATTAACTTATGAAAATTCTATATTATATCAGCTAGAAGAAGAGAATATACATCTAAAAGAATTATTAGAACTAAAAAATAGATATGAAGAATACCCATCAGAAGCTGCAAATATTATAGGCAAAGACCCTGGGAATTGGTATAAAATATTTACAATAGATAAGGGGTTGATATCTGGGGTTAATAAAAATGACATTATATTAGCAAATGGAGCGTTGGTAGGTTATATAAACGACATTAGCCCATTAACAGCGACAGTCTTGCCGATTATAGATGACAGAAGTTATGTGAGTATACAGATAGTTAGAAGCGGTGATAATGGTATAATGACTGGTGAATTAGAACTAACTAATAAAGGGCTAGTTAGTGTAGAAGTTGATATAACATCTGATATAGTCCCTGGAGACCAGATAATAACTTCATATTTGAGTGATATATTTCCGCCAGGAATACCTGTAGGAGAAGTGATAGAGATTATGCCAGATAATGACGGATTGTCAAAAAAAGCACTCGTATCTCCTATCGTAAACTTTGATACGCTAAAAAGTGTTCTTATTATTAAAAAGGGAGAAGAAGAGTGAGATACGTAGTTATAGCATTTATATTAATTTTATCCTTTGTGCTCCAAAGTACCTTGTTTGAATATATTAGAATATTTAATGTGGCACCTAATTTGTTAGTTATGATAGTCGTTTCTTTTGCACTTTTACGAGGTGCAAAAGAAGGAGTCGTTATAGGATTTGCCGGAGGATTGTTATATGATACGACTTATAGTGTAATAGTAGGTTCGTCTGCAATAAGTTATATGATTTTGGGATATGTTTGCGGTAAACTGCATCCATACTGCTTTAGGGAAAATAATATTTTACCTTTTATGTGTACCTTATTTGGGAGTTTATTTATTAGTGCGATGAATTTGATAGGATTTATACTAAGGGCTGATTTAGAATTTGTATACTTTTTACCTAGAGTAGTTATACCAGAATTATTATATACAATAACATTGACATTAGTTGTGTATCACATGAGTTATACAATTAATGAAAAAATAGAGATGAGAGAAAAGAAGACTAGAAATTTGTTTTAAAAGTTTAAGGAGGAGTACATTGAAAAATTGGTATGCGAAGTTAAAGTATATACTACAAAGTCGTATATTTATATTATTTTCAGCAATTACGGTAGCCTTTGCCATAGTACTTCTTAGATTTTATCAACTGCAAATTATAGAGTATAGTAGTTATATAAATAAAGTACAACAAGGAGTCGAAAGGACTGTTCAGATTAGTGCTACTAGGGGATTGATTTATGATAGATATGGGCGAGTATTGGCAAGTAATGAACCAACTTATGTTATAACAGTAGATTTGCAAGTTAAGCAAACAACTGAAGAATTAAATAATACTTTACTTAGAGTATTAGAAGTATTGGAAAAAAATGGAGACACATTTATAGATGAAATACCAATTACAAATAACGAGCCTTTTCAATACACCACAGGGTCGTTAAGCCAATTTTTATATAAAATCCCTTATAATAATGAAGAACATAGACAAGAGTTATTAAAATTATCAGCAGAGGATCTAATAACATACTTAAGAAAAGAATTTTCTATCTCTGATGATATATCCGCCAAAGATGCAAGAGATATTATTGCGATAAGGACGACAATGTATTCTTACACATATCAAAGATATAAATCACCTACTATAGCAATTAACATATCTGAAGAGAGTGCGGTATATTTTACAGAAAATTATGCGAACTTTCCTGGTATAAATGTAGAATTTGATTCAATAAGGGTGTATCCATATGGCGAGATTATGGGTAATATAATAGGTTATACTAGAACTATGACAGATACATTATATAAAGAATTAAAAGATAAAGGATATGATGAGAATGACGTAGTAGGCCATGAGGGTATTGAAAAGTCTATGGAAGAAATATTAAAGGGGCAAGATGGCGAAGAATTAATAGAAGTGGATACGCTAGGACGAAAGATAAATACTATATCTGAAATTAGTGCTATAAAAGGTAATGATATTTTTTTGACCATAGATATAGATTTGCAACAAGATGTATTTACTAGCATAGAAACTAGATTAAGTGAGGCTCTGATAGTAAGGTTAAATAACTCGAAAAGTGGCATACAACCTGTAACAGTAAGAGAGATACTGATTTCTATGATAGAATGCAGTCAGTTATTGGTTAGCAAGATGGAAGATGCCCCGAGTGATAGTATAAGCAAAGAAATATACACAAGCTTGACTAATGAATATAATCAATTAGATGTTATAATTAAAGAAGATTTGACGCTGCAAAACTTATTATTGCAATGGGTAACAAATGAAAATAGTCATTTATCAGATAATCAAATAATACTTGCAATGCATGAGCAAGGAACGTTGCATTTAGATGATAAGACAATTGAGAGCATAAAGACTGGAAATTATATAGATTCAAAGAACATAATAGTATCTCAATTACAACAAGGTCACCTGAAACCATCTCAGATGGCAATAGACCCATTTAGTGCGGCTGTAACCGTAGTTGATGTTAATACAGGAGAAGTTCTTGCGATGGTTGGGTATCCATCTGTGGATAGTAATATGTTAGCCAATAATTTTAATAGCTATTACAGTACACTATTTGATGATAGAAGTATGTTGTGGAACAGATCGATTATGACTATAAAGGCTCCGGGTTCTATATTTAAGATGGTAACAGCAACGGCAGGACTTGTAGAAGAGGTTATAAATCCTACGACACATATAACTTGTACAGGCCTATACCCGCATGCAGGAGAGCCAGAACCAGCTTGTTGGATATATCCAATGACAGGTGGAGGACACGGTAGCATAGACTTGCAAAAGGCATTAGAAGTATCTTGCAACTACTATTTTTATGAAGTGGCTCATAGATTGGAGTTAAAATATCCAGAATCATATGGAGGTATAGATGCACTAACAGAATATGCACTTATGTATGGCTTAGGTGAATCGACAGGAGTAGAATTGCCTGAAAAATTTCCTAATATATCAACTCCAGATAGCGTAGTGAAACAAAGCGTAAATTCAATATTATCTAGTATTAAAAATATGAGCGAAGAAAGTCTTGAAAATAGAGTAAAAGACGTGTCGAGCATGTTTAATAAAGATTTATTTTCAGATAACTTTTACAATACAGATGATATACAGATGCAAGTTTTGTACCAAATAAGACATGATACTAATAGAAATTTAGAACCGATAATAAAAAAATCTATAGAAGAAGATATAGATAATATTGTAAGAATGGCATTTAATAGTATGCAAGGTTATTTGCAATTAAATATTGACAACGTTGTTGATGATATTATAGAAAAGACTATGAACGATAAGTCAAGCAGAACTCTTGAAAGCAAGGCACGAGATGTGCTAAAAGAGCATTTGCACATAATGATCGGTGAATCTACAGTAAATATTATAGAAGATGCTACACGAGATATTGATATTAATGCAGTATTAGAAATTTATGAAAAATCATATCTGGCCTTATACGACAAAGAACTAAAAGAAAATACTAATCCGCAACTTAAAGAGTTTTTATACAACGAGTTGCAAGACATAAGCAGTAATGAAAAAAAATATGAAGCTATAGTACAAGAACAGATAAAGGTAGGATTAATTGATGTAATAGCGTATTATTTATTGCAAAATGTAATTATGGAGTGGAACGAAGGTATTACTGTAAGAACAGCTATCGGGCAGGGGTACAATGCCTTTTCGCCTATTCAAATGGCAAGATATGTGGCTGCAGTTGCAAACGGAGAAACGGTATATGACTTGAAAATAGTTGGAGGAATATATGATAATAAGCAAGATTTAGGATATATCCCAACTAATGATAAAGTAAATAGTGAGCTGGATATAGACCCTAGTTATATAGAAGAGATACACCAGGGAATGCTAAGAGTAACACAAGGTAGTGCAGGTACTTCAAGGAACTTATTTAGTGATTTTCCAATTGACATAGCAGGTAAGACAGGAACAGCACAAGAAGCGTCGCATACGCATAGTTGGTTTGCAGGATTTGCACCAGCGGATAACCCACAGATAGTAGTAGTCACAACTGTGTATAATGAAGATAACTTAGGAAGTTTTGGTAGTCAAATAGCCAAAGATGTTTTTGCATCTTACTTTAATATAAATACTACGTCTACACCTGATACAATAGGTGTTGAGTTTTTACAATAATAAAGTTATAATAAGTATAGGTGAAATTAATAAAGGAGACTAAAATGAATTTAGTTACATTTAAAGGGCAGGCGGACACAATCATTGTAGTCTTAGATGAGATAGCCCCATTTAGAGAAATTGCACAATGCTTTGATAATAAACTACAAGAATACAAATCCTTTTTTAAGGATGCGAATATACCCATGAAAATTAAAGGAAGAGATTTAACTGAGCAAGACAAACAGATTTTATCCGAGATACTAACTAAAAACGATATAAATACTTGTATACACTGCGAAGAGCAAACAGTAAATACAGCAACAAAAAATAGTCAAGGAATAAATACTATATATTCAGTAGGAATATTACGCTCGGGTCAAGAAGTTGTTTCTGTAGGAAATGCTATTATATTGGGAGATGTAAATCCGGGGGCTGTTGTTAAGGCGGATAATAATATAATTATAATGGGAAATCTAAATGGCAGAGCATACGCTGGGTTATCTACAAGTTGTGAACGGACATTTGTTATTGCATACGGCATGAACCCTGAACAAGTTGGGATAGGGGAGTATATAGCTAATTCTCCAAAGGCTAGTAGAAAATATGTTGGATTTAATGTTCCAGAAATAGCATATGTAAATGAGCATAGGATATATGTTGATGAAGTAGATTTTAAAACATTACAAAGTATTATATAAGAAATAGGGGGTACAACAGATGAGCCAGGTTATAGTAGTAACATCAGGAAAAGGAGGTGTTGGTAAAACAACCAGCACTGCTAATATAGGAACCGCACTTAGTTTATTAGGTAAAAAAGTAGTTTTACTAGATGCGGATATAGGTCTTAGAAATTTAGACGTTGTGATGGGGCTA